>JAJYNT010000498.1 GCA_021786215.1 Chloroflexota bacterium
TTCACCGCCATCAACTCATTGGCGATTGACTGAGTCATGGCAACGGAGGTATTGGGATTAATCACCAAGATTCGCATAGATATGGGCAACCTCTCTGTTGAGATCGGCCTCGTCCGCGGGCCATCTGGCGGATAGCGCCTCCCCGGAATCGATGCAGTGGGCCTCGATAGCACCCTGCGCCGCGGCGATGTCCCTGTTGCGAAAGGCCTCGACGATTGGTCTGTGCATATCAACCACGACGTGCGGGGTGTTCAGTCTGTTTCGGAAGGAGAGGATTCGGCGGATCAGGTTGGCGTTGGTCTTCCAGTTTCTGATCAGATGACGGTGGTCAGATAGAACACACAGTTGAGCGTGGAACTCCACGTCCGCAATGTTCAGGGACAGGTAGTCGCCAGCATCCGCCGCCTCAGTCATGCGAACGACGATCCCCTCCAGTTCGGCCACATCCTCATCACGGCATCGAGAGATCGCAAGCCGGGCAGCCAGTGACTCCAGCGCACCACGCAAACTGTACAGCTCGACGATATCCCTGGCCGTGACTCGAGAGACGTAGGTGCCACGATAGGGGATGCTCTCAACAAGCCCTTCCTCCTCCAACTGCCTCAAGGCCTCCCTGATGGGAGCACGGCTTACCTTCATCTGGGCAGCGATCTCTGCCTGTACCAATTGCTGACCCGGCAGCAACTGGCCGCTGAGAATGCTGTCTCGAATAGCTTTGAGTGCAGAGATTCGCAGTGTGTCTTGCTGCAGAGAAGGGAAGACCGCCTGATCCATCAACCGAACACCACTTCGCAGTCTTGGCGACAGGATCCTGGCTACTGTCGACAATAGCTAGTGTATTCGCCACCGCCACGTTCGTCAACAGGAAATCACATACATTGTAGCGGCAGGCCAACCCGATTTCACCGTGCTCTACGACCGAAGATCCAGCCTTCTTCTTCATGCACTGTGCCCAACTCCGTCAACAGCCTTGCACAATGCAGCCGTGCCGCGATCGGCGGGAGAAGTGATCAGTCCCCGCCAGCCGCCCCGCACGACCGTCTTATCGCCTCCGCACGACGCGCAAGCTTGAGGATCAGGCCGGAGAAGATCATCGAGTGGATCGGGTAGAGGATGTACCAGTAGGCCAGACCGGAGAGTCCTTTCGGAACGAAGTAAGCGGTTTGATGCAACAGGGTGGAGCCGTCAGCTTGAGGTTCGGATTCGAATTGGAGCCACGCACGACCGGGCACGCGCATTTCGGCGCGCAGACGGAGCAACCGGTTAGGCTCCACCGCCTCCACTCGCCAGAAGTCCAGGGCTTCCCCGGGGTGCACTTCATCGGGATGGCGGCGACCTCGACGGAACCCCACCCCGCCCACCAGCCGGTCCAACTCCCCGCGCAAGACCCAGAGCCAGTTCGCATACAGCCAACCCCGGGTTCCGCCGAGACCGGTGAAGCTACGGAAAACCGCCTCCGGCGAAGCATCTACCTTCAAATGCCGGCGCTCCAAGATGATCCCTTCCTCGTGGGTCAGGGTTACCGGCAACACGTCGCCCTGGCTGGTGGCCAGGGCCCCGCTCCAGGCGGTCTCCACATGGCCTGTCTCCAAGCGCTCCAGCGCCAGCCGTACCGCGGTCTCGTAGTCGATTGGCCTGATGTAGGGAAAGAGTCGAGATGCGCTGTCATCCCGCACGACGGTTTCTGAGCGCAGTCCATCGATGAGGGGATAGGCTATGCTAGAAGGAATGGGGGTTACCAGGTGAACCCAGTAGGCGGAAAGCCGGGGAGTGAGCACCGGTACTGGAAGGAGGAAGCGTTGCATCCCTCGAACTCGGGCATAGCCCATCAGCATCTCCGCGTAGGTCAGCACCTGCGAGCCGCCGATCTCCACGATCTGTCCTGCGCTCTCGGGCACCCCGAGCGCGTCGATCAGATAGCTGAGAACGTCCCTGATGGCGATCGGTTGGTCCCGGGCAAAGATCCAGCGGGGGCAGATCATGACCGGGAGCCGCTCCGCCAGATAGCGAATCATCTCGAAAGAGACGCTGCCGGAGCCTACTATAGTGGCAGCTCGAAACTCGGTGACGGGCACGCCGGACTCACGCAAAGCAGCCCCGGTCTCCTGCCGGGAGCGAAGGTGAGCCGAGAGGGCGGTTGCCGGATCGCCGAGCCCCCCCAGGTAGATGATTCGTCGAACCCCGGCAGCTGCCGCCACCCGGCCCAGCCGCCGAGCGGCCTCGAGATCTCGTCGCTGAAAATCCGCGGACGAACTCATGCTGTGGATCAGGTAGTAGACGGTGGAGACCCCCTCCATCGCGGCCGACAGGGTTTCCTCCTTCAGGGCATCACCCTCCACCACCTCGACGCGATCGCTCCAGGAGCGACCCAGCAGTCGAGACGGGTCACGAGCGAGGACTCTCACGGGATAGCCCTCATCCAGGAGTCGAGGCACCAACCGCCCGCCGACATACCCTGTGGCTCCCGTAACCATCACCAGGGGGCGCTCCATGGAGCTAGGGTCCCTTCTTTCAGAGAAAGTGGTAACGCCGCGGCGCCTGTGGGACCAACAGCGGTTCTCAGTCCATCATACCCGAACCCACGCCGATATTCACGGTGCAGGCAGCTCTTCGCGGTCTCGTGTGACGTCTCGGCCCTGAAGGGCCGGGTTAACTACGGCCGGGCCGATGGTCT
>JAJYNT010000386.1 GCA_021786215.1 Chloroflexota bacterium
TCCACCGCCTGTGTCCTCGGCGACGAAGGTGTCGTTGAACCCGTCGATCCGGATCTTGGACCCCAGCGGCACCACGGCGGGATCCACCGCTACGGCACCCCAATGGGTGTGGCTGCCGGTGGCGGTCCGCCCCTGGATAGTATAGGCGGTCACGTTGGCTATGAAGCTTCGCCCACCCGTCTGGGTGCCACGACTGCTGGGCTCCCTGGTCGGCGCCGCACCATTGGCCGGCGCTGTTCCCTGTCCGTTGCCGGACGGTTGGCCGCCAGGTATGGAAAGCAGTTGCCCGATCCCCAGCATGCCGGCATCGCTAAGCCCGTTGGCCGATTGGAGTGCTGAAACATCCACTCCGAACGCCGCGGCTATGGAAGAAAGTGTGTCGCCTGGTTTCACCGTGTACTGGCTAGCCTGCTGGGCGCTAGATCCCCCGCCGGGGTTCCCTGCCGTCGCTCCCGGGGTGCCGCCGGGGACGATCAAGAGGTCGCCCTCGTGCACCAGGGTGGGATCCGAGATCTGATTGATCTCGACTATCTTGCTGGGATCCACCCCGTAGATGCTGGCGATGCCTTCGACGGACTCACCAGCCTTCACCTGGTGGAGGACACCGGAAACCGGCAAGATCGTCAGCTTCTGCCCGACCCTGATCAGGTCGCCGCTGCTCAGTTGATTGGCCCAGAGAATGGTGTCGGGGGTGATGCCGAAGCTCTGGGCTATCCCGGACAGGGTGTCGCCGGGGGCCACTTCATAGGTCGTGACCCCAGGGGGAACGTTCTCTGGGCTGACTCCCGCTGCGGAAGCCGATGCTATGCCCACGAGCAGACTCAAGGCGACCGCGACAGCGGATACTGCCACGCGAATGCGCTGTCTTGGGCTTGAAAGGAAACTGGCGAAGGAAATCTCCCTCTTACGAGGGGATCGATCCGAATGGTAAGCCTTGCGGCGGATTCCACGAAATTGACTGTTAATTGTCTCTGTCTCCTGTTAGTAGCGTGTGGTGCGCCGCCCTCGACCACCATGACGGCGCTCAACTACGGGGTCCAGTGGACAGTAGGCAAACCTCCAAGAGAACATCGTGAGGATACGAACAATATCAGCCAAGGGCACAATCTGTCAAGTGGTTGTTGCTTTACCGGTTTCGTCTCCCTCCGCCTGCCGGTGGGCCTATTGGGCCTCGACACCCGCGCCGGCAGGCGCTACCATACTGCCAACTGCTATTAGCAGGGATTGTCGTCATGCGCGTACTCCCCTGTGACACCGTTAAGGAGGCATGCTTGCACGTATGAGAATAGTGACCTTTCGGCGTGATGGCGCAGACTCGGTCGGGGCACTGATCGACGATCAGGTGGTGAGGTTGACCGCGGCCTACGCGAGATACTTGCATGCCATGGGGGTTCCAGCACCCGATCGACTGGCCCAGGCGCAGCTGCCCAATGATATGCTGGGGTTTCTCTCGGCGGGAGATCGGGCCATGGTGGCCGCCCAGAGGGCGATTGAACTGATAGAGTCCCAGTTTTCCGAGGGATACGTGCCCAAAGGGCTGAACGGGGAACAGCTGCTCATCCCTCTGTCCGAGGTGAAGTTGCTGGCTCCTTTGCCGCGCCCGGGAAAGCTGCTGTGCATCGGTCTGAACTACAGGGACCATGCGGTTGAGGTCGGTATGAAGCTCCCGGAACGGCCTATCCTCTTTGCCAAGTATGCCAACTCCGTAATTGGGACTGGTGAACCGATTGTGCTGCCTCCCAGCAGCAGCGAGGTTGATTACGAGGCGGAGCTTGCGGTGGTGATCGGCAAGGTGGCCAGGAGGGTCTCGGAAGAGGATGCCATGGAGTACGTGGCCGGTTACACTATGTTGAACGACGTGAGCGCCCGAGATCAGCAGCTCAAACTGGGTGGAGGCCAATGGGTCTGGGGGAAGACGGCCGACAGTTTCGCTCCCATGGGCCCTGCCCTGGTCACCAAGGATGAGGTCGCGGATCCCCATAACCTGTCCATCACCCTGCGTCTCAATGGCGAGATCATGCAGCAGTCCAACACCGGAAACCTGATCTTTGGGGTCCCCCACCTGATCTCCTTCCTTTCGCAGACTATCACTTTGGAGCCGGGCGATGTGATAGCTACCGGGACCCCGCCGGGGGTCGGAAACAGCCGGAAGCCGCCCGTCTACCTGAAGGATGGAGATCAGGTGCTGATGGAAGTCGAAGGCTTGGGAACGCTGGAGAACCCGGTGGTGGCCGGGTGAAGGAGGGTCGACTCCCCTTAGCTTAACATGGGAGGAGAGGATGCTACTGCCGAAGAGGGTCCACATCATGGAGGTGGGGCCGCGGGACGGTTTTCAGGCGGAGCACCAATGGATCCCCACCGAGCAAAAGATCGAGATCGTCGATGCCCTGTCCAGGGCCGGCGTAACAGAGATCCAGGCTACCTCCTTTGTGCACCCGAGGGCCGTGCCGCAGTTGGCCGATGCTGAAGAGGTCATGGCTAAGATCCACAGGGCTTCGGGCACCCGCTATCAGGTGCTGGTGCCAAATATGAGGGGGCTGCAGAGGGCCCTGCCCGCCAAGCCTGACGGGATGCACCTGATGATGTCGGTCACGGAATCCCACAACCGGGCCAACGCCAACCGTTCCATCGAGGAGTCGTTCGAAGGGTTCGAGCAGATGGTCCCTCTTGCCCAGGAGGCGGGGATCCGAGTGGAGGCGGGCATGGCCTGTGTCTTCGGATGTCCCTTCGAGGGGGAAGTTCCGGTGGCGCAGCTTGACGCGGTGATAGGCCGCTATCGTGAGATGGGGATCTCCAAGATGAGCCTGGGGGATACCATCGGCGTGGCCAATCCACGGCAGGTGTACGACACCTGCGCCCACCTGTTGGATCGGTTTCCCGGCGTTGAATGGACCCTGCACCTCCACAACACCCGGGACATGGCGTTGGCCAATGTGTTGGCAGCGATGGAGGCGGGGATGACCAGCTTCGACGGTGCCGTTGGGGGACTCGGTGGCTGTCCTTACGCCCCCGGTGCCACCGGGAACGTCGCTACCGAGGACCTGGTGAACATGCTGGCCGAGATGGGTGTTGAGACCGGGATCGATTTGGATGCGCTCATCGCCGTTGCGAAGAGGGTCCAGGATGTGGTTGGGCACGGCCTCAACAGCAGCATGGTGAAGGCCGGCAAACGAACCGACCTGAAGCCTGCCCCCAAAGCGCAGGAGAAGATCGGGTAGAGTGGTGCTGTTCATCCTGGGGGCGCTGCTGTCCGGGTAGTTGGTATGGCTCCTGCCTGGCTGGCTCCATCGAGACTGCTGATCCGGCCGTGGAGGCGTGGGGTTGAGCGTCATTCCGCTGGAGTCGACCGAGGTAGCCGTACTCATCCAGACCACCCTGGTGCCGGTGATCATGATCAGCGCTGTGGGGCTGATAGCGCTGGTCATGCAGAACCGCTATGCGGTGGTGCTGGAGCGAACCTACCGGATCAACCTCCGCCGGCTGGAGCTGACGGAGGAGCTGCACGAGGTGGGGCGGGCGGTGCCTCCTCCCCGAATCCGTTGGCTGGAGGGGCAACTGGAGATGCAGGATGCCCTGCTGGGCCGATGGTTAATCAGGGGCGTCTACACCAGGAACTCCCTGATCTTCGCCTTCCTCGGAGTATTCCTCTTCGGTCTCACCTCCCTTAGCCTGGTGTTCAACGTCCTCTTCGGGCTGAGTGGCGGCTACAATGCCCTCACCGTTGCCCTATTCATCGGGGGGATAGTCGCCTTTCTTTTCTGCTTCCTCTTTGCCCTGATCGACGTGTACCAGGGGCTGCAGATCACCCGGGTCGATACTAGGATGGCAAGTCTCCTGATGGCGGAGTTGCGGGAGATGGAGCGTGGGGAGTCGGATAGACCCCAGGCCGCATGACGCAGCCGATGATAGACCTGAACCACGGAGAGCACGGTGCCTGCCAAGTTGCCTGCGTGCTTGAACTGAGCATGCCGTCAGTTGAGAGGGCTGGTTGATGAGGGCAAGCAACGCGAGGGTAGGGCTTTTTCAAAGTCGTCTAATGATGTTCAAGGAATAGGCTGAGACGGCCTCGGTGCGGGCGGTCATCGGCTCCTTGGGCTGACAGAGGTCCTGAGTTGCCACGAAGTAGGCCCACAGCGGCGGTGCGGAGCAGGCTCATGACGGTCCCCGCATGGTGGGAACCCAGGACGTGACGGTCTTCTCGGAAGGTGTCGCCCTTGACGTGGAAAACTTGTTCTCGATTCTTGGGTGAGTGCGATAGTAATCCAGCGGCTGCCTGGGTCAGCTTCCATACTTAGACCTCTCGCTGCTCCAATCTCCCATGCCCCTTGGTCACCAGCACCACATCCGGATCCAGCCACTCCTGAAAGAGCAGCTGTACTTCTGCAAACAGGCGAGCTTGGTTTGCTTCAGTCGCAGTAGGTACTCCTTCTCCTCTTCAGGCAGGCCGTGCTCTTCCATTACACCTGTACCTTCAACCAAAGCATGCCCCATGCTCACGACTTAAGGCCCCAGATGGCAGGCCCCACCTCTCGCCGCGGGCCATGACACGCTCCATTCTTTATCCCAGCTTTATCTGGAACAGCATGTTTCTTAAGTATCCCCGGCCATATTGTGACCTGATTGAGTGCGGAGCCAGTCGACCGGACAACTTGCACCCGGTTGCTTGGCCCTTACAGCGCACGATCCCTAACAAAAGGAAGGGCAACTATGAGTAATCGCGTTCTCGCCCGGGGACGCCGCTGGGGCTCCATCGGGACGCCAAGGATGCCTTCTGGCAAGCTGCGGGCTTTCCTGTCGGCGGCCCTACTACTGTCCGTAGCTGCAGGCTACAGCGGCTACCAGCGTTTTCTGTCAGCCAAGCCGGACACGACCGCCGTCCAGACCACGCCTGCCACAGTCGGTTCCCTGGTCTCCACCGTAACCGCAACCGGCAATGTCGTCTTCACGAAGCAGTCCAATCTCGGCTTCTCCGCCTCCAGCACAGCTAGCGGCAAGATCACCGAGATCGACGTCAAGGTGGGAGACTCTGTCAAGGCAGGTCAGCAGCTGGCCAAGCTGGACACCCAGGGCCTACAGGCCCAGCTAGACCAGGCCGACTCCAATCTCCAGACCGCCCAGATCAACCTCCAAGAGGTCAAAGACGGCGCCACCCCAGAAGCGCGAGCAGCGGCCCAGGCCGCCTACGCCTCGGCTCTCGCCAACTACAAGGAGGTAGCCGCTGGCGTCACGGGTGCATCCCTCCAGTCCGACCAGGTCGCTGTGGAGAGCGCCCAGGCCAACCTCGCCTCAGCCCAGGCCAAGCTGGATGCGGTCAAGAACCCCTATACCCAGGCTGACTGGGCTGCCGCCCGGGCCGCCGTGGACTCGGCGGCTTCCGGCCTAAAGAGCGTCCAGATCAAACTGGACCAGCTCAAGAGCAACGGTGGCTACACGACAGCCGATTTGGCGAGCCAGCAGGCTGCCGTCGATCAGGCGAAGCAGGCCATGATGTCGGCCGAGGACAAGTACCAAACTGCCCAACACGATCTCGCGGCCTCGGGCGCCTCCAGCGTCTCGGCTGCCGGTCAAAGCTACAACGCTGCTAAGGCCAGCTATGAGGCAGAGGTCCAGAAGCTGCAGCAGATGATGTCCGGCCCGCTGCCGGTGGACCTCCAGGCGGCTCAGACCGCGGTGGATCAGGCCCAGGCCAGCTACAGCTCGGCCCTGGCCAAGCTCGACCAGATGAAGGCGGGTCCACTCCCCACAGACCTCGCCTTGGCCCAGTCCTCCGTGGACCAGGCCCAGGCTAATCTGGCAAGCGCCCAGACGAAGTTGGATGAGGACAACGCGGGGCCCAAAGCGGCAGACGTCGCCGCGGCCAAGAGCAGTCTGGCCCAGGCCAAGGCCAACCTCACCACTGTGACGGGTCCTCCCCTGGCCAGCAACGTGGCCCTGGCCGAACAGACGGTCAAGCAGGCTCAGGCCAACTACGACCAGGCCAAGCTGAACCTGGCCAACGCGGTGCTCACGGCCCCCTACGACGGCGTGATCACGGCTGTTAACGCCAACGTGGGGGAGCAGATAGGCGCCTCTCCGCTATTCACCCTGGTTGACACGAGTCAGGTGCGGATAGACGGCACGGTGGACGAGATAGACGTGCCGAAGCTGGCTGTAGGCCAGGCTGCCACTGTCACCTTCGATGCCCTGCCGGGTACGACCCTAAATGGCAAGGTGATAGCGATTTCGCCCTCGGGCACTGCCACTCAGGGGGTAGTGAGCTACCCGGTGTCGGTCTCCGTGGACACGGCGGGGAAGACCCTGCTGGCGGGCATGAGTGCCACCATCTCCATCGTCACCGACAGGAAGGACAACGTCCTGCTGGTTCCTGCCAGGGCCATCCACACCCGGGGCACCACCAAAACCGTGCAGGTGAAGTCAGGCAACAAGACGGAGACTCGGACGGTGCATACCGGATCCTTCAATGGCACCATGATAGAGATCACATCTGGCCTCCAGGCAGGCGAACAGGTCGTGATCCCAACCACGACCACCAAGTTGTCTTCCACTGCGGGTGGTCCCGGTATCGGGGTGCCCGGTATCGGCGGCCCCCCTCCACCACCGGTGAAGTGAGTCGAGGGTGATAACGATGATCAGGATAAGCGAGCTCAGCAAGACTTACGTTATGGGAGAGGTAAGGGTTCACGCCCTTCGGGGAGTGGGCGTGGAGATCCAGGATGGGGAGCTTGTGGCCATTGCCCGAGCCCTCGTCACCAACCCCTCGATCCTGCTCGCGGACGAGCCCACGGGCAACCTGGACACCAAGTCCAGCGAGGAGATCATGGAGATCCTCCTCAGCCTCAACCAGGAGAGGGGCATTACTGTAGTCCTAGTCACTCACGAACCCGACATCGCCGCCTACACCCGAAGGGTGGTCCAGATCAGGGACGGTCGGGTAAGTTCGGATGAGATCCAGGGCGAGCAACAACAGTGGGAGCGGGCCATGGGTGGGCTGCCCGCAAGGGTAGTTGGGCGCCGCTCTGCCGAGGCCGAACGGCTTCGCTTGGTGGCCTCCATGGGAGAAGACAAATGAACATCGGCGAGACCCTAAGGGTCGCCATCTCCAGTCTGGTGTCAAACAAACTCCGCACCACGCTGACAATGTTGGGGATCGTCATCGGCGTTGGCGCGGTCATCGCCCTCATGTCCGTGGGGCGTGGTGCTCAAGACTCGGTGGATGCCCGGATCCAGGGAATGGGGACTAACCTGCTCTTCGTCAGCCCCGGTGCGGCTCAGACGGCGGGTGTGAAGCAGGCAGCAGGCACCGCACCCTCACTCACACTCGAGGACGCTGAGGCAATCGCGGTGCCTGGTGCTGTCCCCGAGGTCGTAGCCGTAGCCCCGGAGGCAGGCTCCCCTGGTCAGGTAATAGCAGGCCGGACTAACGTCAACACTCACATCACGGGCGTCACGCCCGAGTATGAGGAGGTGCGGAACTGGCACGTCGCCGACGGACGGTTCATCACCCAGGAGGATATGGACACGGGGTCCCGGGTGGTGCTGCTGGGTAGCAACGTGGCGGACGAGCTTTTCCCGGACGGGAACGCGGTCGACCAGCAGGTCGGCATAGGGCTCCCTAACAATGCAAAGCTCAAGTTCCTCGTGGTAGGAGTGCTGGAGCCCAAGGGCGCGCAGGCCCTGGGCAACCAGGACGACACCATCTTGATGCCGCTGACCACCTTGCAGCAGAGGGTGGTGGTTCAGCGGACCAATTCCGGCGGGCACAAAGTCTCCATCATCAACGTCGAGCTAACCGACTCGGACCAGAAGGTTATGGGCGCGGCAGTCCAGCAGATCGGGGAGCTGCTGCGCCAGCGGCACAAGACGGCCCAGGACGACTTCATCATTCGCAGCCAGGATGATATGCTGGCTACGGCCAACCAGGTCACCGGGGTCATGACGTTGCTCTTGGGAGCCATCGCGGGCATCTCCCTGATGGTGGGCGGCATCGGTATCATGAACATCATGCTGGTCTCGGTTACAGAGCGGACCAGGGAGATCGGCATCCGAAAAGCCATCGGGGCCAAGCGTCGGGACATCCTGGCCCAGTTCTTGGTGGAGTCGGTGGTGGTGAGCATAACGGGTGGCATCATCGGGATCCTGGTCGGGGTGGGTATCTCGCACCTGATCTCGGGCATGACCTTCAATGGACAGAAGATGCAGACCGCTGTGGATCCCGGCGCCATCGTCATGGCCTTCGGCGTCTCGAGTGCCATCGGCGTTTTCTTCGGGGCTTACCCGGCGAATCGGGCAGCCGGCCTCAGCCCGATAGAGGCCCTGCGCTATGAGTAGATACCCCCAGTCAACCTCCGGACATGTCCAGAAGGGACGAACGCGAGTGAGCGCAGCCTTCATGCCGCTTTCCTCGCGGCTCTCAGGGCGTGACGCTACCGAGAGCAGCCTCGCGGGCGGGACTGCCGGAGGTTTTCCGATGCTTGCCTGGAGATAAAGGGGAAGGAGCGCCAATGTCAGAGCGACGCGAGACCGAGGCCGAAGGGAACGCGGCCACGCCAACGACAGATCGGAACGATGGTACGGGAGTCAAGGTGCTCGTCATCGAGGATGAGGAGACCATCGCGGAGTTCGTCAGCATGGGTTTATCCTACGTAGGGTACCAGGTCGCCGTCGCCGGAAACGGCAGGCAGGGCCTCGACGAATTCCACCGCCTGAAGCCAGACCTCGTGGTGTTGGACGTGATGCTGCCGGAGATCGACGGCTTCGCCGTGCTGCGCCAGATTCGGTTGCAGAGTGACGTTCCGGTGGTGATGCTCACTGCTCGGGGCGAGGTCGACGACCGAGTCCGGGGCCTCGACCTCGGCGCCGACGACTACCTGCCCAAACCATTCAAGTTCAAGGAGCTTCTGGCCCGTAGTCGCGCCGTGCTACGGCGGCGCACACCCGAGGTCGCTCCGATCCTCAGCTTCGGGCCGCTCTCTCTGCGCCGGGACACGCGAGATGTCACCCTGGACGGGGAGACCATCCTGCTGACTCCCCGCGAGTTCGACCTTCTCGAATTCCTCATGCGCCACCCCCGTCAGATCCTGAGCCGCGGCACCATCATAGATCGGGTCTGGGGCTACGACTTCCAAGGCGAGACCAACGTTGTCGAGGTCCATGTTAGCGCGTTGCGACAGAAGCTGGGGCCGCACCGCGAGCTGATCCAAACGGTCCGCGGCGTCGGCTACACCCTGCGGGTGTGATCGAGTTGAGGGAAGGATCCAGATACAAGTTCTGGAGGGCATGGCCGCTAGGCGTTCAACTCACGGCGATTGTGGCGGTCCTCGTCCTCGGGTTGCTCGCAGCCCTCGGCCTGCTCCTGGATTTGTGGCTCGGCAACTACGTTACCTCCAGCAGCGCCTCACAGTTGCACGCCCTCGCGGATCCGATAGTCGCCCGGGAGATGCGCCCTGCGCCGTCCAAGCCCGGACCACAGCCTTCTCAAAAGGACACGGTCGTACGCGATGCGGACCTCACTCGTCTCGCCCGCGCTCTCAGCGACCAGGTAGATGGACCGGAGACCTTTGCTCTGGTAGTGACGCCTGCCCGCCAAAGCCTACCAGTCCGGGATCTACGACCAAGCCGCGACCAGCATCCGGGCGGCCAGCCACCTGGCACACGCCATCGGCCACGCTCTCCACATCTCTCCCGATCCGAACCTGCCGGTGAGTGTGCCGGCGCCGGAGTTCCAGTGCACCGGTACAGTAATCACGCGGCTATCGACTGAACGTCATGGGTAGTCCTGGCTAAAACGTGGAGGTTGTGAACGACGTCGGACCTCCGCAGATCGAACAGGTTCTTGCGAGTGCCGCAGTGCAGCTATCCCGCTTGGGGAAGACCTCGCGGTCCTCCGGCGGGAAGTGGACATCCCCACCCACCTCGAAGGGCACCGTGACTTCATTGGGGCAGCGGAGAGTGCCCTCTTGCCAGTTCAGACTGAAGGCGGTCTTGGGGAAACGGTCGCTGTTGCGGACGGTCCACGCCTTGCAGCAGATCTCCAGGTCCAGTGGCCGCTCTCGGACGATTGGGCTGCTCAGATCCACACCTTCGTCAACAACAGGGCAACCTCTACTTGAGGCTACTGTACCGGCTCTCTAGCCCAGCCGCTGCCGTCGGTAGGCGCGGGCACTCGCCACAAAGGAAGGGGCGAGCTCGGGGTTGGTTCCGAAGTGAAGGTGGACGAAAGATGCGAGGATGTTTCCCCTGGCGTAGCCTTCCATACGATCTGATCGATTGGTGAGCTGGTATGCAGCCTGTTCGCTCGTCAGGCCGTCCCAGTGAGACCAGTGGAACTCGTGGCCTCTGGCCCTGGTTCCGGCCGGTCCCAACGGCGATGGCTGGAGCGACCGAGCCTCCACGTATGCCAGGTGGAGGCGGCTCTTCTCCATCGAGCAGCGACCTGGAAGCAGGCCCACCATTGGATAGAGCTTCCCCTCGGCATCCACTATGTCTTCGGTTAGGTACATCAGTCCGCCACACTCGGCATAGATGGGCATCCCCGCTCGTGTCGCGTCCTGTATGGATTCCAGCATGGAGCTGTTAGCTGCCAGACGGACGGCGAGCAGCTCTGGGAACCCCCCACCCAGATAGATGGCGTCGGCGTCCGCGGGGATTGCGGGGTCGTTCAGGGGGCTGAAGGGAACCAGCCTGGCGCCGTGGGCCTCCAGAAGATCCAGATTGTCCTGATAATAGAAGTTGAAAGCCTCGTCCCGCGCGATCGCTATGGTCGCCACCTGCGGTGCGGGCTCGGGAGGGAAGAGTGATGCCCCCTCTCCCTCTGGCACGTTCACGGGGTGAGGGCCAGCGCCCGGCATGGGTCCCGCCGACGAGGCGATCTTCATGATCGCTTCGAGGTCCAAATGCGACTCGATCAACCCCACCAGCCTGTCCAGGAACCCCTCTGGGAGCGAATGCTCAGGGGTTGGCACCAACCCCAGATAGCGTTCCGGAAGGACCATATGACGGTCTCGCGGGAGATAACCGAGGGCGGGACCGGCGTCGATGCTCTCTATCGCCTCCCGCAGGTAGCGGTAGTGGGATCCTCCGGCCACGTTGTTCAGGAGGAATCCCGCGACCCTCAGGGCCGGGTCGAAGCGGGCGAAGCCGAGGGCGATCGCCCCCGCGCTGCGCGCCATCTTGCCGCCGTCGATCAACAGTAGCACCGGAGCGTTCAGCCATTTCGCGATCTGGGCCGTGCTGCCCAACTCATCGCGCCCGCTGTAGCCGTCGAAAACCCCCATCACCCCCTCGACGAGGGCGAGGTCGGCGTCCCGGCAGGCGCGAGCGAACAGTTCCAGCAACGCCTCCTTCGGCACCATCCAGCTGTCCAGATTCCGAGAGGCCGTTCCTGTGGCCGCCGTATGATAGGTGGGATCGATGTAATCCGGTCCAACTTTGAAGGGCTGAACCTTCAATCCCCGTCGCCGCAGGGCTGCCATCAGGCCGATGGAAAGGGTCGTCTTGCCGACCCCGCTCGAGGTGCCGCCGATGACCAGTCTGGGAATGTTCGCGTCGATCAAAACTCCACGCCCTTCTGCGCAACGATCCCCTGCTCATAGGGGTGCTTGATTGGCCGCATCTCCGTCACCAGGTCGGCAGCGTCGATGATCTCCTGTGGTGCGCCTCGCCCGGTGAGAACCAGATGAACCGCCGGTGGTTTCTCCTGGATCAGGCCGAGCACTTGCTCGGTGGAGATCATGCCGGCGTTGATGGCACCTAGCACCTCGTCCAGGATGACCACCTTGTATTCCCCGGAGATCATCTTCTCCCTCGCCAGCCGAAAGGCTTCATTGGCAGCCTGCTGGTGCTCCTCTGGGGTCGCCCTGTTCCAGGGGCCGGCGGTGAAGCCCCGCCCCCCCACCGTCCAGTCGACGTAGGGCGCCAGCATCTTGGCCCCCTCTATCTCCCCGTTGCGCACGGTTCCTTTGATGAACTGGACCACCGCGACCTTGAAGTGGTGCCCCGCGGCCCTCAACGCCATGCCCAGGGCGGCTGTGGTCTTGCCCTTGCCATTCCCGGTGAAGACGATAACGAGCCCTTTCGTCCTTGGCCTCTTCTTTTCCTCTGTCATCCTTGCCCCATGCCCATTCTCTTACATTTCACCTTGGCCTTACTCTAGGTAAGACCGAATCGGAGACTGAGAGAGAAGTGCGGAGGACGCCCATACTTTCAGTTGCCCTCTTCTCTCCGTCTTCGTGGCTAAACACAGATTTGGCGCCCCCGCCGACCATTCTGGAGAGCCACCCCTCTCGAAGCCCCCTCAGGCTGCCTCTCACCACGGCCAGCAGTCTCCTGGCGCTCAGTGACTCACCAGGTGCGAACAGCACCCCCATCGCGGTTCCGCTGTGGGCCACGCACACCCCCAACGCTCCGAAGCGCTCGCCCAGGTCGATCACCCTTTCCAGTTCCGGTTTGGCCAGCAACTGCTGGTTGATCCGGGCGCTGGCGGTGGCTGCCCGACCCACCAACTCCAATCGACCCAACTTCAACCCCTGCCAGAGAAGCTTCAGCGCCTGGGTGTGATCCGGCTCCAGGGAGCGGAGAAGCTCCAGATCCAACCCCGCGTTGTAGTCGAGGGTGTCCACCCCTCCCTCGAAATCCAGCACTGCAACCGGCATGGATGGGCTCTGTCCCAGGATCTCCCACTGGCGGCCCGTGCGATGATTGAAGAAGGCCAGCCCTGGGAACATCGTTGCGTCGCTGGGCTCGACGGCCACCGCGAGCCGGGCCACTTCCGCGGGATCGAGAGCCGCTCCCACCGCTGCCGCGGAGGCTACTATGGCACCCACTACGTCGGCTGTGCTGGTCCCAAATCCCTTCGATGGTGGTAGGGAGCGATAGAGCTCCAGGCTGAAAGGTATGCCGGCATATCCCAGCAGGGCCAGCGTTGCCTGCGCGGCCCGCAAGGCCTTCCCCGGGAAGCTGTCCCCACCGGCTGGACTCCCTGTGCGAGCTATCCGGCGAACACGGTCGTCCTGGAAGTCGGCTGCACCGTTTTTGGGGTTAGGGCGAGACGGCGTCTCCTCCTGTTCGCTGGACCCTACCGTCACCCGCACCCGGCTGTAACGGTCTATGGGGCAGGAGACGAGAAAAGGCTCGCCCTCCAGGATCCCCTGCACCAACTCCCCGCAGGTGCAGGGCACGATCGCGCTCCCGGTGGCTATCACAGTGCCCCCACCGCCAGCCGCTTCACGTCCACGGCGAGCCCCGCCACCATCAGCAATACCTGGTCGGCCTCCGCCGCCAGCTGCCGGTTGAGCATTCCCAGCAGGTCCCTGTAGGCTCGTCCCAGATGGGATGGTGGCACCAAACCCAGTCCCACCTCGTTCGAGACCAGCAGCGCGGTGGCCTCGGCAGAGCGCACCGTGGCGATCAACTCGGAACTCGATTGGCGCAGCCTGGTTCCCAGTTCTGCGATC
The DNA here is from genome assembly GCA_021786215.1 of Chloroflexota bacterium. The sequence goes on from JAJYNT010000386.1 coordinate 13,452, forward strand.
GCCGCGTGCCATTCCGGGCTGGCCTCCGGCGCTTCGATGCGGCAGAGTTGATTGGATAGCCAGAGGGTGAGACAGTCCACCAGCACCACGTCGCTTTCGCGAACCGCCATCTTCATGGCAGCATCCAGATCCAGGGGCTCTTCCACTGTACGCCACTCGGCCGGGCGCGCAGCCTGATGGTTCTTGATCCGCTGCGCCATCTCTTCGTCCAACGGCTGGGCTGTGGCCAGGTAGGTGACCCTGCCCCCCATCTGCATGGCCATTCGCTCGGCCATGGCGCTCTTGCCGCTTCGGGCCCCCCCGAGGAGAAGCACCAATCTTCCCATCGTCTATCCCTTCAGTCCAGCGATCCGGAGAAGGGTCTCCAGATCCAGTTGCCTTCGCAGAGTGTCGGAGAGGCGGTCGTATTCGGCCTCTCGGCTGAGGGCCAGACCATCACCTTCCGGGACCGGGATCCCACGGCGATCGGCCAGCCAGTTCACCAGCGCTCGACGTAAACTCCCGTTCTCGAAGAGCCCGTGGAAGTAGCTCCCCATCACCAGCCCATCCGTGGCTACGCACCCATCCAGTTCGGGCTCCTCGCCTCCTGGCAACCGAAACATCGGCGCCCCAGCGTGCACGGTTGAGCCCATGTGGATCTCATATGCCGCGATCTCCTGGCCGGACGCTCCCGCGAACGGGCAGGGAGTGTCCAGCACGCGAGCCGAAACCCTTACCGTTCGCTTTTGGGCGGCAAAGGTGGTCACCGCCGGCAACAAACCAAGCCCTTCAGTCTCTCGTTCCGCCGATTCCACGCCGTCCGGGTCCAGGATACTTTCCCCAAGCATCTGATACCCGCCGCAAATCCCCAACACCGGGGTTCCGGAGTGAGCCAACGCCGTGATGGCACGCGCGAATCCGCTTTCCTTCAGGTACTGGAGGTCGGACGCGGTGCTCTTGCTGCCGGGCAGGATCAGCAGGTCGGGTCGCCCCAACCGCAGCGGGTTGAGCACGTAGCGGAGTCCTACGCCGGGTTCGGCGCCCAGCAGATCGAAGTCGTCGAAGTTGGCGATGCGAGGAAGCCGGATGACGGCCACATCCAGTAACCCTGCAGCGGCGGACCCGCTGTCCAGGGTAGCCGAGTCCTCCTCGGAGATCAGCAAGTCGTGCAGGTAGGGGATCACCCCCAGCACAGGCAGCCCTGTGCGCTCTTCCAGGAGGCGCAGCCCCGGCTCCAGCAGCGCGATGTCGCCCCGGAACTTGTTGATCAGGAAACCTCGAACCAGCGCCCGCTCCTCGGGTTCCAGCAGCGCCAGGGTTCCCACCAGCGAGGCGAAGACCCCACCCCGATCGATATCCCCTACCAGCAGCACGGGGGCCTGGGCGTGGAGCGCCACCCTCATGTTCACGAGGTCTCCGTCCCTCAGGTTGACCTCGGCCGGGCTCCCTGCCCCCTCGATCACCACCACGTCGTACTGTTCGCGCAGCCTCTCCAACGATGATCGGACGGTGGCCCAGAACCGTCCCTTCTCGAGGTAGTACTCCTGGGCGCGCAGCGTCTCCAGGGGGCGTCCCAGCACCACCACCTGGCACCGGCTGTCCCCTTCGGGTTTCAGCAGCAGGGGGTTCATGTCCACCGACGCTTCGATCCCCGCCGCTTCGGCTTGAACCGCCTGAGCCCGCCCGATCTCCAGCCCGTCCCCGGTGACGGCAGCGTTCAGGGCCATGTTCTGAGCCTTGAAGGGCGCTACCCGGTAGCCCTCCTGTCGCAGCAGGCGGCAGAGCCCCGCTACCATCAAGCTC
>JAJYNT010000491.1 GCA_021786215.1 Chloroflexota bacterium
GGGCCCGCTCATCTCTCAGATAGGTATCCGACGGTGCCCCGGGTCTGATCGAGCGATGAAGACACGGCCCAGGTGTCATGTTCGGGACTACAATAAGCAACTGGAGACGAAGTGGAGGGAGTACGGCGTCTTCGAACGGCAATAGAGCGAGGCTCGCTCTCTCGCCCTGTAGATATTGCACTTGATGACGGGCTGTTGCCACCGGGAGCTTCCTTCTTCGACTATGGTTGTGGTCGTGGGGGCGACTTGCAGCGCCTCCGCGCCTTGGGCTACCAAGCAGATGGCTGGGATCCAGAATTCCGCCCGCACTCCGAGCCCCGCCCATCAGATGTCGTCAATCTCGGCTACGTCGTCAACGTAATCGAGAATCCGGCAGAGCGGGTGGAGACGCTTCAACAGGCTTGGTCGCTGGCAAAGAGCGTGCTGGTTGTCTCCGCTCGTCTCAATCACGAGAGCCGCGCCCTTGGTGGCCGACAATACGCCGACGGCATCCTGACTGCTAGGAACACCTTCCAGAAGTTCTTCACGCAGGAGGAGCTTCGGGCCTGGATTGACGATGTCCTCGGAGTTCAGAGTGTTGCAGCGGCCCCAGGCATCTTCTATGTCTTCCGGGACGATCTAGAGGCCCAGAGCTTTCTGGCCGCCAGAGTCCGATACCGCCCGAGGGCACCCCGTCGGCCACTTATCGGCGAGGCCCTGTACGAAGCAAACAGAGATATCCTTGATCCGCTCATCGCCTTCCTTGAGTCAAGGGGTCGCCCCCCAGAACCCTTCGAGCTGCCTCAATCTGGCGCCATCAAGGAGCGCATCGGCAGTATCAAGGCTGCTATCGCCCTGGTCCAACGCGTTGCTGGCGATGGCAGTTGGGAGACAGCGCGAGCTGCCGCTGCCAACGATCTCACCGTCTACTTGGCTCTAGCTGCCTTCCGAGGCCGGCCGAAGTTCACCAATTTGCCCGCGGACACACAGTTGGACGTGAAAGCCTTCTTTGGCTCCTACAAAGATGCCTGCGCCTCGGCAGATGCCCTACTCTTTGGTGCTGGCAACCAGGCCGCCATCGACCAGGCTTGTCGCGATTCCCCCATTGGCAAGCTTACTCACGAGGCACTGTACGTGCACGTCAACGCTGTTCCTCGACTCCTTCCGCTTCTTCGGGTCTACGAGGGGTGTGGCCGTGCACTCACAGGTACAGTCGATCAAACCACCATCATCAAGCTCAACCGCATCGAGCCCAAGGTCTCCTACTTGGCCTATCCGGAGTTCGATCGCAATCCTCATCCTGCCCTAGCTACCTCCGTCAGGGCAGACCTCAGGCGGTTGGACATCAAGTACCTCGACTTTCGGAACTCGGCCAACCCGCCGATTCTCCACCGCAAGGAGGCCTTTGTTACTCCCGACTACCCCGGCCGCGACAAGTTCGCCCGCCTCACTGCTCAGGAAGAGAAACATGGTCTTCTTAGCAATCCAACGAGAATTGGAACCCGAGACCAGTGGGGAGCTCTCGTCGAGAGCAGTGGTCTTTGCTTCCGCGGACATCGCCTTCTGCGTTCACTCGGGAAGTGACTTGGGGAGTGTATTCGCTAAGCTAACAATTGGGTTGACGAACACAGGGAGGTTTGCGTTGGCAGCACGCAATCCGAAGGACCAAAGAGGAGTTGATCCTTGCGCTTGATCCCTACTTCCGACACAATCCACTTCACGTCTCCAAGTCCCACCCTGACGTAATTGCCCTCAGTACGATACTCAACGATCTTCCCATCCATGCGGAACAGCCGGATGCACTACGCTTCCGCAACCCCAATGGCGTATACATGAAGCTCTGCAACTTCCTTCGGTTCGACGCTTCATCCCATGGAGTGGGGCTCAGTCGAGGTGTAAAGGCTGAAGAGCAGGTCTGGGAGGAGTAGTCCGGGGATCTTCCCGGGCTCAGAAAGGCGGCCGACGAGATTCGTTCATCGTGCCATCACGCAAGGAGTTCAGTCTGATCCAGTTCGTTGCTGAGGATAGCAGAATTCAGAGACCGGGGCGCAAAGTGCCTGCTCATCGGTATGCGGCGTTCCAAGATCCGCCATCCGGGAGCATCGGTCGATCCGGGCACAACCAGCGTCGAGTCCAAGTACCGAAGCTCGGGTTAGTAGATGCCCCGACCGGATTGGGGAACGAGACCATCTTCTGTGGTGGTCGGCGTCATCCCTGCAGGATGCGCAGAATTGAGGTACGTGCTGGACAGCAAAAAGGGCCGGCTCATGCAGACGTGGAGAGCGCGACCCTTCCTGCTGGTGTAGTCCCAGACTACCTCGTGAACAGCGCGAGCTGTCCACCCGGCACTGGTTTGCGTCTCGTCTTCGGCCGGCGAACCAGTGCCGCCAGTTCCTCGAAGGTCACGACGCGGGCGTGTGTGACGGGAGCCGGGTCCTGAGTCGGACAGCCTTGGGCTTCAGGCTCGCGGGTGAGGACCTGCGTCCACAGATCGGCCTCAACGGGAGGGACCTTGTCTGCCGGTAGTGGGAGTTCTGCTCGCTCGGTCTCGGGTTGCCAGTCGTCCTCGACCAGGAAGCCCTCGGCCTCCATCTCGGCCGAGCGGCCCTGGGCGAACAGGGCCTCCAGCGATTGGCCGTCGGGTGCAGCCCGGCTCGTCAGACGGCGAGCCAGG
>JAJYNT010000372.1 GCA_021786215.1 Chloroflexota bacterium
CCTCCCACAACGATCTATTCGTCGGGATCGCCAGTGGGATCAGCGCCCTGATGAGGATTTGGATCGGCACAACCTTCCGGCTGGCAAAACATGAAGACAGTTTCCGCGTACACCGAGAGATCTATCAGGCCGTGGTCGATCGAGACCCCGAGCGGGCTCGAGAGTCGATGCGCACCCACCTGGAAACCATTCCCTTGCTGGACAGCTAAGCAGAGCAGGTGATCGCCTCCTTTTGGAGGTTGCTCCAGTGGCCGTCACTACCGACCCAGCGACACCGAATCCTTCGGCGAGACTCACGCCCCCGGCTCGTCCCCCGTGACGGGATTGGCAGCCGTTCCGCCTTTTTGCCCCGCCATCACTGGTTGGCAGGGCATGACACGAAGAACAAACCGACCCACATTCTGAACGGGAGGTTCTTGCCCTATGAAACTGGACGTTCGCGGGATCATTCCACCAATGGTTACTCCTTTCACCTGGGAGGGGGAGGACCTGGACGTGGGAGCCATCCGGGACGAGACGGAGCACTTGATCCAATCGGGGATCCACGGACTCTGCGCCGGAGGCAGCACAGGTGAAGGAGAGGGGCTATCAGAGCAGGAGGTCTATCGCCTCTGCAGGGCTGTGGTGGAACAGGCCCGAGACCGGGTACCAGTGATCGGAGGGATCATCGCCGACAGCACTGCCGAGGCCATTCGGAAGTCGCGCGCCGCCAAGGAGGCCGGTGTGATGGCATTGCAGGTCACGCCGCCCCACTACCTGTGGACACCGGATGCGGAGACCCTGGCTCGCTACTACCAGGAAATCGGCGACGCGGTCCAGCTGCCCATCGTGATCTACAACGTCGTGCCCTGGGTGAACATCGATATCCGCACCATTCGACGGCTGGCAGACGTAACCTGGTTGGCCGGCATCAAGCAGAGCGGGGGCGATCTCCATAAGGTGGCCGACCTGATGCACGAGTTCCACGACCGGCTGACGGTGATAACCGCCGTGGATGACCTTCTGTACCTGTCCTACTGCCTCGGGGTTGACGGCGCCATCTGCTGCTTGAACACGGTGCTTCCGGGGCCCACTCTTGAGATGTGGAACCGGATGGAGGCCGGCGATCACGCCGGGGCCAAGGCCCTGCACGACCGCATCCTGCCGGTCTGGAGAGCCATCGAGGGGGTCAACATGCCCTACTTGGCCAAGGTCGCCATCGAGCTCCAGGGCCGCAAGGTCGGTCCGGCGCGTAGCCCGATGCTGCCGCCAAGTCAGGAAAAGCGCGCGGAAATACGCCAGCGGTTGGTCGAAGCAGGCATCGCGGTGGTGGCCTGAGAGCACAAACGTGATCCTTCCGAAGTCTCAGTGTGTCAACCCTAGTCGATACGGAACCCTGCGCGGGCAAGCGAAGTTCTCACCTCGAGAGTCGTTGAAACGAAAGGAGTTCTGGAGATGAAATGGCTCCGGCTAAGCGCGGTCACCCTGTTCTCCGCGACAACCCTCCTGGCTCTGGCCGCCTGCAGCACCAGCGCCCCTGCCGGTGGGAGTGCACCGAGCAGCGGTGGTGCGCAGAAGAGCGCTGAACCCATCAAGATCGGGGTCTCCGCTCCCCTCACCGGCCAGTTCGCGGAAGACGGCGGCTACATGAAAAACGGCATCGGCCTGGCAGTTAAGGAGATCAACGACAAGGGAGGGATCAACGGTCGCCAGATTAAGCTGTTCTGGGAGGACGACCAGGGTCCCAACCCAACGGCAGCTTCCAACGCCGTGACGAAGCTGATCACCCAGGATAACGTGGTAGCGGTCATCGGGCCCCACTTCAGTCCGGCGATGCTTCCCACCGAACCGATCTTCCAGAAGTACAGCGTGCCGGCCCTAACCGGCGCCACCGGTCCCCCCATAACGGCCCAGGGCAACCCGTGGATCTTTCGCATCCGGCTGAACGACGAGGTAGGCGCAAGACTGCTGGTGAAATACGCGGTGGAAACGCTCGGCCTAAAGAAGATCGGCCTCGACTACGTCAACACCGCCTTCGGGCAGGGTGGGATCGCGGTCGTCAAGGACGAGCTCTCGAAGCGGGGGATAACACCGGTTGCCGTCGAGACTCACCAGGATGATACCAAGGACTTCACTCCTCAGATCCTCAGCTTCCAACAGAAGGGGGTGGACGGCATCATAGTGTGGACCGACGACCAGCCCGGCGGCCTGCTGGCCAAGCAGATGGCTACCCTGGGCGCGAAGTTCAAGCTGGTCGGGTCGACCACCTTTAGCCAGCCGCCCTTCCTCAAGCTGGCCGGCGACGCCGCCAACGGGGCAGTCTCCATCAGTGACTTCGTCCCGAGCAATCCGGATCAGCACGTTCAGGATTGGATGAAGAAATTCTCCGCCGTTTACAACGCCCAGCCGGAGCTGTACGCATCGGCCTACTACGATGCCACCAACATCCTGGCAGAGGCCATCAAGAAGGCCAGCAAGGTCGACGGGCCCTCCATCCAGAAGGCTCTGCAGGGCATCCAGGACTTCCAGGGCGTCATGACACAGTACACCTGGAGCTCCAACGGCGACATGGTGCACTCGGGGCTGATCACCGAGGTGAAGAACGGGAAGCCCGCGGTAGCTCAGGTGGTGAAGGAGAAGTAGGCTGGAGCGGGGGATCCGCCGATC
>JAJYNT010000096.1 GCA_021786215.1 Chloroflexota bacterium
TGGCTGCTTTCTGGCGGCTCGCTCGACTACCCTGCCAATTATGCTGCCGTCTTTACCCTCGGGGGTCTGGCGTTTCTCGTTTCCGCCGGATGCATCGCCCTGGTCGAAGAGCCAAGGGAAGTGGTTGCCGCCCGACGAGACGGCGGGACCGCTTTGGACGAGGTGCGGAGGACCCTGGGCGACGATCGATTGAGCCATGTCATCCTCTCCCAGATCCTGGCCGGGACCCTCTATCTGGGTCTTCCCTTCTATGTCATTTTCGGACAGCAGCGCCTCGGCCTCTCCTCTGAGTGGATAGGCTGGTTCATAGTGGCCCAAACGGTGGGGGGCACCGGGGCTGCGATGGCATGGGGACTGATCGCTGAGCAACGTGGGCCCCGAGCAGTAGTCAGACTCGTTGCTCTGCTGGTGACCATCGTGCCGCTTCTCTCGGCCTTGTCCGCTGGACTTCCCGAAGTCGGAGGACCGATGCTGCTAGTAGCCTTTGGTGGTGCTGGAGCGGCTATCGGCGGGACCAAGCTAGGCTACTGGAGTTACGTCCTGGAGTTGGTCCACCCAACAGATCGCCGAATGTATATGGGATGGGTGAACACTGCCAACGCACCGTCCCTCTCGATGCCTCTCCTTGGGGGGCTCGTCGTCGCTCTTGGTGGCTTCGAACTCCTCTTCACGACTGGCGCTCTACTCGGACTAGTCGCTCTCGCATCTACTCTTCGGCTTGCCGACACGAGGAGTGCCCGGCCTTTGGGAACGGAATCTGATGAAGGCGAATAGATTACTGCCCGAAGCGCACCGGACGACGGGAACGGACGGGTGAGAGACCGAAAGATGAGAACTATAACCACTATCCCAGGAAGAGCTAACAGTCTATCCCTAGAGCAGCGTGAGCTCCCAGAGCCGGAAGTCGGTTCTGTTCTGGTTCGCGTCATTGAGGTAGGTGTCTGTGGAACCGACTGGGACGTAATCGCAGGCCGAAAGGGGCTGCCCCCGGCTGGAACGGACCGGCTCATCCTCGGACACGAGTCGTTAGGGCGGGTTGAGTCATCGGGCGACCAGGCGGGGGAGTACCGGGTCGGCGACTTGGTGGTCGCGACGGTGCGACGGGGCGACGATTGTCCGATGTGCTGTTCGGGTCGGACGGACCTGTGCGAGACGGGCGGGTATCGGGAGCGCGGCATCTTCGGTCTAGATGGCTTCATGCAGGACTATTATCTGGAGCGCCCAGAGAACCTGGTGAAGGTCCCGCCATCGCTGCGAGCAGTCGGGGTGCTCGTGGAGCCGCTGGCTTGCGCCCACAAGGCGGTGAGACGAGCTCTCGAGCTTCGGGGTGCTTCGGAGCCGGGGTGGGGACCAAGTTCGGCCGCCGTAATCGGAGCGGGGCCGGTGGGATTGCTTGCGACCATGCTATTGCGATTGGAGGATGTTGCCACCCTCACTATTGCCCGCAGTCCGCGTGGCGGCCTAAGGTCGAAGCTGGTGGAGGCGACCTGTGCTAGCTATGCCGGAACGTCTGAGACACCACTTTCGGTGTTGGCAAGAGAACGCGGCTCCTTCGACCTCATAATCGAAGCGGCAGGCGCGAGCGAAATGGTCTTCCAAGTCTTCGAGGGTCTCGCCCGTAACGGCATCATGGTGCTTACAAGCGCAACCGAGGGAGATGGGCCTCTCGGGGTCCGGAGCGCCTGGTTCAACCGAGAAATGGTCAGAGGAAACCGGATGATAGTTGGAAGCAACAGCGCGAGTCGAGCGGACTTCCATGCGGCCGTTGATGCCCTTGCCGCAATGGAGAACCGATGGTCCCAACTGCTTGAACGGATGATCACGCGTCGTTTGTCCCCGGAGGAGTTCGTCCACCAATATACCCAGCTAGGTGAACAGGTCAAGCCGGTGCTGGTGTTCGCTGATGGGGGGCACCGAGGGCACTCACGCTAGAACCCGCCAACACAGGATCGGCGAGAACCGGCGCACGGCCTAGGCCAATCCCACTGGCGTGCCCGTTCGCACGCCAGCGTCAGGGCGACCGCCACTCGAGTGAGGAGTGTGAGCTGATGTCCGAGGGAATGGGAAGGATGATCTTGCAGGAGATCCAGGGTTGGCATATCCCCGCCGGTTCCGTCGCGATCTGGTGGCTAGGGCAAGCGAGCTTCGTGCTCAAATCCGCCGGAACAACCATCTATGTAGATCCTTATCTCAAGCCGAATCCTAATAGGCTAGTTCCGCCTCCATTCAGGGCAGAGGAGGTGAGAGACGCGGATCTGATCCTCTGTACCCACGATCATGCGGACCACATCTGTTCTGACACGCTCTCCGCCATCGCGTGCTCGTCTCCCCAGGCCATGATCGTGGTGCCTGGGATAGCCCAAGCGAAAACAGTGGAGCTCGGCTTCTCGGAGGGTCAGGTGGTCGTTCCAACCGTATACGAGCCTCGCCAGTTTTCCTCCGCTACCGTCACGGCGGTTCCGGCCGCCCATGAGGAGTTGGATTTCTCCCAGGAGACGGGATATCCGTATCTCGGCTACATCATTCAATGGAACCGGGTGACTTTGTATCACTCCGGTGATTGCCGAATCTACGAAGGACTGGTAGAACGGCTTCGGTCCTATAAGGTGGATCTCGCGTTCCTGCCGATCAATGGCCA
>JAJYNT010000342.1 GCA_021786215.1 Chloroflexota bacterium
GGCTGCCACCGATGGTATATCGTTGGCTGGAAGCGCGATTCTGCTCTCGCTTCTATTGGTGGATCAGATCCCACTCTCGACCTCCACGGGCTACCTGGCGGTTGTGGTCGGCTTGCTGGTGTTGGTGTGGGTGCAGGTGGCCGCACGCGCGGTCGGTTCTCACCACCCAGACGACACCCTCTACATGCTGCAGCCCGCAATGCGGGTGGTGGTTGGGCTACTCGGACCCGCTACCTGGCCAATGAGAGCCCTGACTCGCCTGGTGATACCACCGGAGCGCGAGTTGGCCAGCGGGATCGCGACGGCATCCGACGAGGACTTGCGGATGATCGTGGACGCCGCCGAGGAGGAGGGGACCCTCGAGGAAGAGGAGCGTGAGATGATCCACGGCATCTTCGAGATGGGGGAGATGACTGCCAGGGAGATCATGGTTCCTCGGGTTGACGTGGCTGCCGTGGAGGCCAGCGAGCCGCTCCGGCAGGTATTGGAGACGATCGAGGCGAAGGGGCACTCTCGAGTGCCGATCTACGAGGAAACCATAGACAATATAGTCGGCATCGTGTATGCGAAGGATCTCCTGAGGCACATGGATGGTGGATCCCTGGACATCCCCGCTCGGACCCTCAGCCGTCCACCCTATTTCATTCCCGAGTCGAAGAAGATCGACGAACTGCTTCACGAGATGCAGAGGGACAAGGTCCACATGGCTATCGTTGTGGACGAGCACGGCGGCACCGCGGGAGTGGTCACCATCGAGGACATGCTTGAGGAGATCGTCGGCGAAATCCAGGACGAATACGACGTAGAGGAGAGGCCGATCGAGCGGGTTGGCGATCAGGAGGCGATCTTCGATGCCAGGGTCAGCATTCATGACGTCAACGAGACCCTGGGGGTGACGCTGGAAGACGGCGAGTACGATACGGTGGGCGGCCTGGTGTACGATCGCCTGGGAAAGATTCCGGTGGTTGGGGATCAAATCGGTGTCGACGGGCTGTCGATAACCGTGCTGTCCACCGCCGGGAAACGGATCAAGAAGGTCAAGATAAGGGTGAAGCCGACCACGATGCCCGAGAAGGGTTAGGCTGTGCGGTGAAGATCGACGTAATCACGCTGTTTCCGGGCATGTTCCGCGGTCAGCTGGAGGAAAGCATTATCGGTCATGCGGTCGCGCGGGGCCTGGTGGAGGTGCGGCTACACAACCTGCGGGACTTCGCGACGGGACGACACCAGGTGGTGGACGACTACACCTTTGGGGGTGGCCCGGGCATGGTGTTGAAGCCCGAGCCGATTTTCGCCGCTGTGGAGTCGCTGAGGGAGGCCGACACGAGGGTGGTGTTGATGAGTCCCCAGGGACGGATCTTTCGCCAATCGATCGCCCAAGAGCTGTCGCATCTGAACCATCTGATGCTGCTGTGCGGCCATTACGAGGGGGAGGACGAGAGGGTAAGGGAGCATTTGGTAGACGATGAGCTCTCGATCGGTGACTACGTGCTTACCGGTGGGGAGCTGGCCGCGATGGTGGTATGCGATGCTGTCGCTCGGCTGATCCCAGGTGTGTTGGGCGGGGAAAAGTCCGTCCAGGAGGAATCTTTCGCCGCGGGGTTGTTGGAGTATCCGCATTACACGCGGCCGGCAAGGTTCCGAGAGTGGGAAGCGCCGAAGTTGCTGTTATCGGGAGACCATGCCCGGGTGGAACGATGGCGCCGGGAGCAGAGCCTTCGCCGCACGCTACAGCGTCGTCCGGAACTGCTGAGACCCGAGCATTGGGCGGAGATGCGGCGACTGGGGATCGTGTGACAGCTGTCATTCTGAGCGAAGCGAAGAATCCCCTCGCGCGTACCTGGAGACCCTTCGCTTTGCTCAGGCTGACAACCGACAGATCCTGGTGCGGCGCGAACGCTCGTTGACTTTGCCTATGGTGTCGGATATCATTTCGAACAAGATGGGGGCCTTTCGCCAGCTTGTGTGGCGAGAAGGTCTTTTTTCTGACTGAGGAGGAAGCTTTTGGGCCGCCCAGCACCCGACATGGATACCATCGTCTCCCTCTGCAAGAGACGAGGGTTTATTTTCCCCAGCAGCGAGATCTACGGCGGTTTTGGCAGCACGTGGGACTACGGACCCCTGGGCAGTCTCCTGAAGAACAACGTTAAGGCGGCTTGGGTCAAGAGCGTTGTTCAGGAGCGGGAAGACATGGCGCTCATAGATGCCGCTATCTTGATGGCACCCCAGGTATGGCGCGCCTCCGGCCATCTGGAGAGCTTTACCGATCCACTGGTCGACTGCCTGGTGTGCAGACAGCGCTTCCGGGCGGACCACCTGGAGAGCGACCGATGCCCCGCTTGCGGCGGCGAACTGACCGAAGCCAGGCAGTTCAACATGATGTTCAAGACCTTCGTGGGGCCGGTGGAGGAGGAGGCAGCCGTTGCCTACCTTCGGCCGGAGACGGCGCAGGGCATCTTCGTCAACTTCAAGAATGTCCAGACAACCACGCGTAGGAAGCTGCCGTTTGGCATCGCCCAGGTGGGGAAGGCCTTCCGTAACGAAATCACCCCCGGAAACTTCACCTTCCGAACGCGCGAGTTCGAGCAGATGGAGATCGAG
>JAJYNT010000262.1 GCA_021786215.1 Chloroflexota bacterium
CGCAAGCCGCCGTACACTGCCGAGTTTTCAGCTTCGGCGGAGTGGCATCGTACTTGCGAAGAACGCGGCAGGATTCCCCGAGCAGTTGGAAGCGATCCTTGTCCTCTTGCCGCGGGAACCGACTCTCTATTCAGGCCATCGGGTCAACCCATTCCACCTCGGAGGAGCATGGACGGCGACACAGGAATCAGCGGCTGGGCACGGTTCTCCACACTGAATCTCGGCTATCTGGCGGAACTGTATGATCGATACCGAGCCGACCCGGCGTCGGTGGATCCGGCGACTCGTGCTTTCTTCGAGGAGTGGGGCCCACCGCCGTCCGCCGAGCCAACCGTTGTCGAGAGCCGAGCCGCCGCTGGATTGGCCGTGGAAGCGGGGAAGCTGTGCGGGGCTAGGACTCTTGCCATGGCCGTCCGGATGTACGGCCACCACGCGGCTCGACTCGACCCGCTGGGGAGCGAGCCGCCGGGAGACGCGGCACTGCTGGCGGACAGCCATGGCCTGCGGGAGGAGGAGTTGGCAGGACTGCCTGCCACTGTGGTGGAAGGGCCATTAGCCCGAAGTGCGGCGAGCGCGTTGGAAGCGCTTCGAGCCTTGCGCCGAGTGTATCAGGGTAGTGTCGGGCTGGAGTTTGAGCACATTTCCAGCGCCGAAGAGCGCGACTGGTGGACCGAGTCCGTTGAGTCCGGTCGCTACGCACCCCCATCGGATCCCATAGACGAACGCCGTCTGCTGGAGCGGTTGACCCAGGTGGAGGCCTTCGAGCGTTTTCTTCAGAGTACGTTTCCCGCCCAGACCCGGTTCTCCCTGGAGGGGCTCGACATGCTGGTTCCCATGCTGGATGAGTTGATCGGCGCGGCGGCCGCGTCCGGGACCAGGTCGGTGATGTTGGGGATGGCTCACCGGGGGCGGCTGAACGTCCTGGCACACGTGCTGGGAAAGCCGTACGAGCAGATCCTGGCGGAGTTTCGGGGTGCATACGAGCGCCCGGAATTGCCGATCAGCAGCAGCACGGACCTAGGCTGGACCGGAGACGTCAAGTATCACCTTGGAGCCGGTAAGGCGGTGCGAGGGCACCGGGAAGGGGTGATGTTCGTATCGCTAGCCCCGAACCCGAGTCACCTGGAGTTTATCGATCCCGTCGTGGAGGGGATGACTCGGGCTGCCAGCGAAGATAGGAATCACGCCGGTCCCGCTCGAGTTGATGAGCACACCGCCCTCGCCGTGTTGATTCATGGGGAGGCGGCTTTCGTCGGCGAGGGGATCGTGGCCGAGACCCTGAACCTGTCCCGCCTCCCCGGCTACCGATCCGGTGGCACCATTCACATCATCGAGAACAACCAGCTCGGGTTCACCACGCCCCCGGAACTGGGGCGCTCAACCCTCTTCGCCAGCGACTTGGCCAAGGGGTTCGAGGTCCCGGTCGTCCATGTGAACGCGGACGATCCGGAAGCATGCGTGACGGCCATTCGGCTGAGCCATGCTTACCTGGAGCAGTTTCACAAGGACGTCCTGATTGACCTGATCGGCTACCGCCGATGGGGCCACAACGAGGGCGATGAGCCGACCTTCACCCAGCCCACCCTCTACAGGATCATCAGCCAGCACCCGACGGCGCGAGAGCTTTGGGCGCGGGAAATGGAGCGGCGAGGGCAGGTCACCGCCGAGGAGGCTGAGACCCTTCTTCGGTCGGCCGTCGAACGGCTGAATGAGCTTCGCCGGTCACTCCCAGGCGCGGGGGCTCCCAGAGGTGAAGAAGAGGGGAGTGGAGCCGGACTTGAAGCCGGTGGCGCCGCCGGCGGGTTGGGTCACCCGGGGGCGGCGGCGGAGATCCAGACATCAGTGCCGGTCGGGACCTTGAGAGGGCTGAACTACCAGTTGCTGACGCTGCCTCCCGGCTTTCACCCACATCCCAAGTTGGAGCCTCTGTTCGCCAGGCGGAGATCGGCGTTGGCAGTCGATGAGCCGACCGATCGAAAGCAGATCGACTGGGCCCACGCGGAGACCCTGGCCTTCGCCTCTATACTGGCTGAAGGTACGCCGGTTCGGCTGATGGGGCAGGACACCACCCGGGGTACCTTCAGTCAACGTCATTTGATCCTGCACGATGTGGAAACCGGCGACCTCTACTGTCCCCTTCAACGTATAGCGGCGAGTCGCGCCGCATTCGACATCTGGGACAGTCCCCTATCGGAGAGTGCCGCTCTGGGCTTCGAGTTTGGATACAGCGTCCAGTCCCGGGAATCTCTGGTGTTGTGGGAGGCCCAGTATGGTGACTTCGTCAACGCGGCTCAGGTGATAATCGACTCCTTCATCGTCTCGGCCCGCTCCAAGTGGGGTCTGCTGGACTCCATGGTGCTGCTGTTGCCTCATGGTTATGAGGGGCAGGGACCTGACCATTCCAGCGCCCGCCTGGAGCGCTTCCTCCAGATGGCTGCCGAGGACAACTTGCGGATAGCCAGCTGCAGCACCGCGGCTCAGTACTTCCACATCCTCAGGCGGCAATCCAGACTGGTGCATCTGGATCCCAGGCCACTGGTGCTGGTTACCCCCAAGAGCCTGCTCCGTCATCCCCTGGTGGCTTCTTCCTTGGATGATCTC
>JAJYNT010000184.1 GCA_021786215.1 Chloroflexota bacterium
AGCGTCGGAGAACTGATCGAAAGGTTGTATTGGCGAGGTATCTCTGCTAAAATGCGATTAAGGGGAAGTTGGTGCCTAGTTGATTGCTAGGAGCGTTCGAGGGCGACCGCCCAGGGTCCTGCTCTTGATGACGACGTCGTCGGCTCGGTTCTCAAGTCGATCTCATTCACTCGGGTGTGAAGTGAGTGGCTATGGGGACCGGCATCGCCAGCCGCTTCAATCGCTGTTGCTGACCTTTCCCCCTGGCGCATAGCGCTGTTCGCACCCCCCCACTGATACGATGCTGCTGATGTTGGATAAGCAGGGGAATGACCCCTGAGGACTCCTGTACCTCTAGGCAGGGGTTCGTTTGGCCTACCGGGTGGCCCAGCACCCGGTGCAGAGAGGCCACACAAAGCAGCCCAAGGGGGCCCGGGTGTTGGGCTCTCCTGTTCCAAGGCGGAGGTCTACAATGGTAACAGAGCAAGGTGAGCATCGTTCGGATTCTCACCGTACCCGCGGATTATACGATCCACGGTTCGAGCATGATGCCTGCGGCATCGGCTTTGTGGTCAACGTCAAGGGACGGAAGTCTAACGACGTTGTGCGCCAAGCGCTCACAGTTCTCCTCAATCTGAGCCATCGCGGCGCCACGGGCGCCGAGGCCAACACGGGCGATGGCGCCGGCATCCTGCTTCAGATGCCTCATGCCTTCTTGAAGAAAGCGTGTGGCGGCAGCGGCATGTCGCTCCCCGATCCCGGACAGTACGGCGTGGGAATGGTCTATCTCCCTCGCAACGAAGCTGACCGTTGGGAGATTGAGCTGCGCCTCGAGGCGATCGCTGCCGAAGAAGGGCAGCGCGCCATCGGGTGGCGGACGGTTCCCACCGACGGCAGCCCGCTGGGACGGACGGCCAGAATTGCCGAGCCCGTGGTGCGGCAGTTCTTCGTGGCCCGCGATCCGTCGATAGTGGATGACATGGCGTTCGAGCGAAAGCTGTACGTCATCCGCAGGCGAGCCGAGAGGGAGATTCGCTACGCTTCTCCGGCCGTCGCCGGCGGGTCCGAATTCTACATCAGCAGCCTCTCCTACAAGACCATAGTGTACAAGGGCATGCTGATGTCGGAGCAGATCCAGGCTTTCTACGCCGATCTCGCGGATCCAGCCATGGAGACGGCGTTGGCCCTGGTCCACTCCCGGTTCAGCACCAACACATTCCCCAGTTGGGATCGTGCCCACCCCTACCGCTACGTGATCCACAATGGGGAAATCAACACGTTGCGGGGCAACGTCAACTGGATGAACGCCAGGCAGGCTATGTTCGAGTCTGCCCTGTTCGGGGACGATCTGGCCAAGGTGCTTCCGATAATTAACCCCGACGGCAGTGACACTGCCATGTTCGACAACGTTCTGGAGTTCCTGGTGCTTTCCGGCCGATCCCTGCCGCACGCGATCATGATGATGATCCCGGAGCCATGGTCCGGCCACGAGAGCATGAGTGAAAAAAAGAAGGCCTTCTACGAGTATCACAGCACACTCATGGAGCCGTGGGATGGCCCCGCCTCCATCGCTTTCACCGATGGGGTGACTGTTGGTGCGGTGCTGGACCGCAACGGGCTGCGTCCCTCCCGCTACTACGTGACTAGGGACGACCTGGTAGTGATGGCGTCCGAAGTCGGGGTCCTGAATATTCCCCCGGATCAGGTGCTCCATAAAGGGCGGCTGGAGCCTGGACGGATGCTGTTGGTCGATACTGGGGCGGGACGTATCGTCGAGGACGAGGCGGTGAAGGGGGAGATGGCCAAGGCCCGTCCCTACCAGAAGTGGCTCAAGGAGAACATGCTGGGGCTGGAGGATCTGCCGGACGTACGCGTTGACGGGCACAGATCGGTCCCATTGAACCAGTTGCTCAGGGCGAAGGGGTACACCCCTGGCGCGTTCGACCGATCGGCCGTTCGTGGCCTCGGACCTGACGTGGACATCCTCTCGACCGAGGGTGGATCGATTGGGCACGAGACCCTGGTTCAGCTGCAGCAGACCTTCGGCTACAGCTATGAGGACCTCCGCATGATAATCGGGCCGATGGCGCAAAATGGCGTCGAGCCCGTTGGCTCCATGGGGAACGACGTTCCGCTGGCCGTGCTTTCGGACCGGCCGCAAATGCTGTACGACTACTTCAAGCAGCTGTTTGCTCAGGTGACGAATCCCCCGATTGACGCCATCCGTGAGGAGTTGATCACCTCTACCGATGTGCTCCTGGGTTCCGAGCGAAACCTGCTCCAGCCAAAGCCTGAAAACTGCCAGCGCATCAGACTGAAGAGACCGATTTTGACCAACGGAGAACTGGTCAAGCTTCGTCTGATCGATCGCCCCGGCTTTAAGTCCATGACCCTTCCGATCCTGTACAAGTCTTCCGATGGGGGATCAGGCCTGAAAAAGGCCCTTGAGGATCTGTTCCAATCGGCGAGCCGGGCGATCGACGATGGCGTGAACATCCTGATCCTGTCCGACAGGGGCGTGGACGGGGAGTACGCGCCGATTCCCGCCCTTCTGGCGGTCGCCGGTCTTCATCACTGTCTTATTCGCCAAGGCACTCGGACTCGAGTGAGCCTGGTGGT
>JAJYNT010000261.1 GCA_021786215.1 Chloroflexota bacterium
CCAAACCCCGGAAGGCATTGGTTTCTGCTCAGGCCGAGGGCGCCACAGCCGTCTGGCTGCCCTTCCCGTTGGCGGTCGCTGCCGCGGGCACCTCGATGCCGAGTGCTCGGGCGGCGTTCAGTCCCAGCCACTTCGTCTTGACCTCTTCTTTGAGCGGGAAGGACCGCACGCCGGCAATTCCCTCGTCAGGAGTGACCTGCGGCCAGTTGGAACCCCAGACGATCTGGTTCTGCAGGATGCTGTTGCCGTAAACCAGCAGCGGCTCGTAGCCAGTGCCGGGCATGGCGATGTACTTGGGGCGGATGCCGCTGATCTCGATGAACACGTTCTTGTGGCGCCAGGCAACGGCCACCATCTGGGTCATCCAGGGCCAGCCGCCGTGGACGCACACGATCTTCAGCTCGGGGAAGTCCACCGCCACCTCGTCGATGTACATCGGGTTGCCGAAGTCCAGCAGCAGCTCGTTGGAGAAGTTGATGGAGGTGTGCAGCAGGACCGGGATGCCCAACTCGACGCACTTGGCGTAGATGGGGTAGTATTTCTTGTCGTTGGCCCGCAACTTCAGCTCGTAGGGGCCGAGGTTGACTCCTTTGAAGTCCAGCTCCTTGACTGCCCACTCCAGCTCGCGAACGGCGACCATCCCTTTGTGGACGTCCACGCCTGCAATACCTATCAACCGGTCCTCGTGGCCCTTGATGTACTCCGCCAGCTTGTCCATGGGGTACTTCTTGCCCGGGCCCTGGATGGTCTCGTTGTCACCGCTTTTCAGAAGGGCCTTGTCCACGCCGCACCTGTCCAGGTAGGCGATCAGTTCGTCGGGTTCCATCAGGTGCACGTCCGGGTTGGCGCCTCCGTACACCCGTTTGCCGAAGGTGTCGGCGTATCCCTTCAGATGCTTGGGTGGGTTGGTGTAGCGCGGTAGCCCCTGTGGGGTGGGTGGAGTGAAGCGGAAGTCGATGATCATGGATGCGATTTCCTTTCAACCTGAATTGTTGCCCCTGGGATACCTGGGTTACCAACGGTCTTGAGAGCGTCCGGAGGGGCCAGAAGCTTCTCCTGGGAGGCCCGGGCGTTTCCCAAGCCTCACTACTCCGCGGGGACCTTGGCTGCTCAGGGTAAGCCGCTGCTCCTGAGGGAAGTCGCGAAGGGTTCGCCGCCGAGCTGCCTGGTTAAGCGCGCGGCCACGTCGAGCAGAAGGCCCACTGCTGCATTCGCCCTATCGACGGTGAACCGGAAAGCCGGCCCTGACACGTTGATGGCCACCACGTCACCTCGCCAGCTCCAAACAGGAGCCGCGATGGAGCGGGCGCCGGGCATCCGCTCACCCATGGACATGGCGTAGCCCTGGTGGCACACCTGAATCAGGTCGCCACGCAACCTGTCTACATCGGTGATGGTATCCTCGGTGAAGGCCTCCAACCGCAGCGCCAGCAACCTCTCGCGCTCCTCGGCCGGCATGAAAGCTAGCAGCACCCTGCCCATGGCTCCAGCATAGATGGGCAAGGGCTTGCCGGTGACAAAGGTCTGCCGGATCTCCTCGAGGCTCTCGACCTGGGCCAGGTGAATACGGTGGCCGCCAACTGGAGCGGCGATGGTGGAGGTTTCCAGGGTGGCATCGCGAAGCTCGCGCAGGAAGGGCAGCGCCTGGGCCGCGACGTCGAACTGGCGGGAGAGGGCGTTGCTCAGCTCGAGGACCCGGAAGCCAAGGCTGTAACGGCGGGTCCGAGGGTTGTCGGTGACGAAACCCTTGCGCTTGAGAGCCATGAGGAAACGGTGGACCCGACCCTTGTCGATCCCCAGTCGGCGGGCGATTTCGCTAACGCCGAGATCGCCCTCGGCCTCCAGGAAGCAGAGGAGCACGTCGAGGCCGCGCTCGACCACCTCGGAGGATCCGCTACGCCGAACCTCTGGACCCGGGCCATCTCCGTTGATGCCGTTGTTGGACGCTGACGTTGCGCTCATGACAACACCGTTCCAATATATACGACGGGATTCTAGGGGGCCACGGAAAGTATGTCAAGAGGTTCCCGCGATTTTCCCCTGAACTCATGGCACAAGAGGCGAGTCTGGATGAAGAGAACGATAGAACAATTGCACGAGCTGATATTTGACACAGTTTACGTCACAATGATAGTCTTGAGCGGCGTCCCGACGGTTTCCTGATCGCTTCGAGTGCTCGTTATCTTGATGGAGGTCTTGTGGACGTCCTTCTGCCGCTCCTTTCCACCATCGTCAGCTTCACCTTCGCCGCGACGGTGCTATCCCAATACCTCTCTCGCCGGAAACCCCATCAGCTGGTCTGGTGCTTCGGGTTGGTTTCATACGGGATCGGAACGCTGACGGAGTTCCTGGTCGGGATCGGGATCTGGAACCGGGCCGTGTACGACGCCTGGTACATCTTCGGCGCCTTCTACGTGGCGGCATACCTGGGGATGGGGACGGTCTACCTAGTGGCCCCGCGCCGCATCGCTCACGGAGTGATGGCGGCTCTGGGAGTGCTGTCGCTGATCGCCGCCCTGCTGGTGCTCACCGCCAACGTGGATCTGACCCAGATCGCGGTGCCGGGCAGGCTCACC
>JAJYNT010000357.1 GCA_021786215.1 Chloroflexota bacterium
ATCTCTTGGAACTGGAGGATGTTCGAGACTCAGGAGTTCTGGCCGGCCCACCGCGTGATGCTGGAGCGGGAGTACTACCACCTGGAGAACCTGGCCAACCTGGACGCTATCCCTGCCTCCGCGCGGTTTAAGTTATCTGTGTTCCCAATCAAGTGGAAGGGGACCACGGCGGCTCCGGTGAGGGCAGTGGCGATTGTGGAAGACTAAGAGGCGATGCAGGTCCAGATACGGCTCTTTTCGGTTTTGCGGGACTGTCTGCCGCCGGATGCGCGGCGCGGCCGGGCGCTGATCGACCTGCCGGAAGGTACCAGCCTTCTCGACCTATTCGTGCGGCTGGGCATCGACCGGCGCCTTGGGTACGAGGCCTCCGAGGTGGCCGGCAAGGCCGGTTGGCAGGTGCTGGTGAATGGGAGCTACGAGGCTCAGATGCAACGAGTCCTGAGCGACGGGGATGAGGTGCAAGTCTTCCCCCCGGTGGTGGGTGGATAGGCTAGCGAGCTCGACAGTGGGGACCTACAGATGACGAGGACCGTTGGAACGTGCATGTGGTTTGGCGAGATAACGCGGGTTGACGTGCTGCTCGCCGGCGGCAAAGGGGCGAACCTGGGAGACATGGCTCAAGTCGGGCTGCCCATCCCGCCGGGTTTTGTCATTTGCGCGCCCGCCTACCGCGGCATGATGGAATTCTCCGACCTCGATCGGCAGATCAACGAACTGATGTCGGGGCTGGAGAGGGACAGCTTCACCAGGCTGCAGGCTGTTGAGCACCAGGCTCGCCGGTTGGTGGAGAACGCCCCGATCACCGGGGAATTGCGCGAACTGATCCTGGAATCGTACCGGGCTTTGGGTGACGAGGTCCCTGTGGCGGTGCGGTCAAGTGCTACCGCCGAGGATACCGCCGGCGCCAGTTTTGCCGGTCAGCAAGAGACGTTTCTCAACGTCGTCGGCGAGGAGCAACTGCTGAGGGCCGTCCGTCGATGTTGGTCCTCTCTCTACACTCCGCAAGCCATGTTCTACCGCATCCAGAACGGCTTCGACAACTGCCGGATCTCGATGGGCGTAGTTGTCCAGAAGCTGATTAACTCGGAGAAGTCGGGTGTCATATTTACCGTCGATCCGGTGCTCCGCAACCATTTTCAGATGGTAATCGAGGCCGTCTGGGGCCTAGGGGAGGGGATCGTCTCGGGCACCATCACCCCGGACCACTATCTGGTAGATCGGGAGACCTACGAGATCCTCAGCGAGTTCGTGCCCGAAAAGCGGATCATGATCGCGAAAGACGGTGTCCGAGGTGTCCGCACGGTGGATGTACCGCCTGCTGTCGCCGCCGAGCGGGTGCTCAGCCCCGATGAACTGCGGCGGCTGGTCGATCTGGGCAACAACGTGGAGAGTCACTTCGGCTGCCCCCAAGACATCGAATGGGGGATGGAAGACGGGCAGATCTACTTGTTGCAGAGCCGGCCCATTACCACACTCTGAGAGGGTGAAGATGCTGCAGCTTTCCGAGGAAATGTGTGCTGGTGATGCACGCTTGCGTATCGACGTTCATGGTTCCAGGCAGGTCCGTCACGTCCTGGACGAGATGAGCTTTCTGAACTACAGGCTGGCGAATGTGGTCGTTGCGGATAATGTGGTGCGCGCGGCGCCGGACATGATCTGGCATCAGGATGTTCCAGAAAAGGGCATCTGGTATGAACGCGGGACCTTGATCCTGGACGGGGAGTGGTTCCAAGGGGAGATCCAGAAGATCATCGTGTCGATGCTTGCCCTGCGCATGGAGACGGCGGGCCTGCATCCCTTCCACGCTTCGGCCATCCGCTACCGTGGCCGGACCATCGTCTTCCTGGGGGGGGAGGCCAACCACGGCAAGACTATGTCCCAGATCGAGGGCTGCCGGCGGGGCGGGATGGTGGTTTCCACGGAGACGCTGGTGACGGATGAGGAGGGTTTGGCTGTGATGGGCTCGAAGAACGTCTTCTTGCGCCAGCGGGCCAAGGGCACCGAGCGGTCCGACTTGCCCGACCAGGATCAGGGAGTGGCGAAGTTCTTCGACAAGACACCTGAGTTCGTCAACTTCGAGCAGCCGAGCGATGTGGACTTAGTCATCTTGCCGGCCATCGACGGCAACTTCGATACGGCTGTGGTTCAGATGATCCCGTTCGAAAAGGAGTACCAGACCTACCATTCGTTGATGAACTACTTCGGCCTCAACCAGCTCCTGGCGGAGGGCCTTCCAATGCCTGTGATAGACACCGATGAACTGAGGGTCAAACGTGCGAACTTCGCCGGTCGCTTTGCCAGGCGACCCTACTACCTGATTCGAGCACAGAAGCCGCAAAGGGTGCTGGACGAGGTCGAGCGGTTGCTGTGAACAAGTAAGGTTGTGTAGGGCGTTGGTGGTGCCCGGGCATGCATGACACACCCCGAATTCCGAGCGGTGTGTCATGCCATTCTCGGGCCGAAGAAGGCATGGTTCACGGACAGAGTGACAGACTCCCCGGACCGTCATGCCCGACCTGATCGGGCACCCAGGGGGCCACGTTGGCGTGCAGGAGTGGCCTCACGAGGAGATG
>JAJYNT010000112.1 GCA_021786215.1 Chloroflexota bacterium
GATCCGTCGGGCCAAAGAGATCGGTTTCTTCAGGGTCGCCGCGGTGACAAACGGCACGCTGGGGGTCTCCAGTGAGGCCGACCTGATGTGGGTCAGTCTGGACGGCTCTGAAGCTGTGCACGATGCGATTCGAGGCGCGGGCTCATTTGCGAAGACCATGCACAACCTGGAGGAGACGCAGCACCCGCACGTAAGCGTAAACATGACTATCAACCGTCTTAATGCCGGTGAAGTGGAGCGGGTGGCCTCTCTGGTCAAGAAGCTGCCGAAGCTGCGCGGTGTATCCTTCAACTTCCACGTGCCCTATGCCACGGTGGAGGATATCTTTCTGCCACTCGACCAACGGGCGAAAGTAATCGACCGCATCCTGGCATTGAAGCGTCAGGGCTACCCGGTATTGAATAGCCGAGCAGGACTTGTCGCGCTGAAAGAGAACAAGTGGCGCAGGCCGCTCTCGGCAATTAATCTGGTAGAGAACGATCGCATATACGAGTGCTGCTGGGGTCGCGAACAACCCGGAGTCTGCGAGAAGTGTGGCTACGGGGTAATAGCTGAAATGTCGCAAATCCTCGGCGGCAACGTATTCGCAGCCTTGCAGTCGTTGGCCCTTTTCGATTAGCGAGCAACTACCTGGAGGATTCCTTTGTCTGAACTCTCGATCAACTGGCCCCCGGAGGTATCCATCTCTGAGGGCTGTCGAGTGATCCTGGCAACCCAAGGGATTCGTCTTTGGACGGCAGAGTGCCTCGTCCTAAACCGCGGCGATGCCCTCCAACTCATCTGCTCTGACAAGACCACGCTGGACAACCTGCGTAGGCAGTCGCGTGTGGCTTTCAGCGTCGTTGATCCAAACCTGGACGCCACGATTCAGGGGAGTGGCATCGCTCGTGTGGAAGGGGAGGCAGACGCACAAGGAGTGCGCATTGCTCTCGAGCCGTATCGCCTCGCTGTTGGCCAGGAGCGAACGTACGAGCTGAAACTTAACGGCTGGATGGAAGTGACAGAGGTGTCCCCGCCCGACTTGCGGAGTGTTGGCTTTTGGTACCAGGCCTTCCGAGCCGTGACGTTGACGCTGTCGGTGATTCCCGTGCTGATGGGAGCGGCGGCGGCCTTTGCTCAGGGACAATTCGATCCGGGCCTGCTGATCCTTGCAGCCATCGGTGGTGCGCTTGCCCACGCGGGGGCAAATGCCTTCGCCGACTACTTCGACTTCAAGAAGGGTGTCGATTCGAGCCGGGCGCTCTCGTCCCATCTGGGCGCGCTGGCCCGCGAACGGGTGGCTCCGGAGTGGATACTGCTCGCCGCTTTTGCCTGCTTCTCCGCAACAGCTTTGATCGGGATCGTCCTGGTTCAGCGAACAGGCTGGCCGCTCATGCTCTTTGGCCTGGTGGGACTGCTCGGGGCATTCTCCTACACCGGCTGGCCCGTGGCCTACAAGTACCGAGCGATGGGGGAGCCACTACTGGGTGTTCTGATGGGGCCGCTGATGGTAATGGGTTCTTACTATCTCCAGACGCGGGGCTGGGACTGGGCGCTATTTCTGCTGTCACTCGCCGTGGCCTCGATCGTCGCCTCGATATCGCGGGTGAATAACCTCCGAGACCTGCCCGACGATCAGATGGCGGGGATCCGCACGCTACCTATGGCGCTGGGCGTCACCGGCACGAAGAGACTCTACTATCTGCTTACCGTTACGCCGTTTCTCCTCGCCCTGGCCAGCATAGCTGTCAGTCCACGGTTCTGGCCGGTTGCGGTCGTGATAGCCTCGTTTCCGAGCGCCTTCACGGCGGTCAGAGTTCTCAGGAACACGCGAGACGACGTGCAGGATATCCGGAACAAGGCGGCCCATGCGCCCTATCCCCTCTACTCAATTCGCCTTCACCTGCGTTTCGGCATGCTGGCCGTAATTGGGCTGGTTCTGGCCGGATTGCTCCACACGGCGAATCTGTGATCCTGTGCCCGCTAGCAATCCGTGGGGGATTCACGGACAGAGTGACAGACTCCCTAGACCGTCATGCCCGACCTGATCGGGCATCCAGGGGTCCACGTTGGCGTGCAGGAGTGGCCTCACGAGGAGATGGGATGCCTGGACCCCCGCCCTTGTGAACCATCCCACCCGTGGTGAGCACGACACATGCTGAATCGTGGGAGTGTGTCGTGCTCACCCTTGGATGACTGGCTAGCCCAGGGACAGAGATGGTGTACTCCTACCTCAGTCCTGCCAGCTCCTGAAGGATGTGCCAGTTCTGAAGGCGGTCCTCCTGGGCGGAAAGTATCGTCTCCGAGGGGTTCCCTTCCCTGTCGAAGTGCTTTCGGAAGCGTCCCTCTGTTCGCGCGAACTCCACGAAGTCGAACGGTTTCTCCGCCTTCGTCGGGGTGTACCAGTCCTCCTTCAACGCCGGATTGCCCGTCAGGCTGAGCCGCTTGGCGATCGTCTCCCCGGCTTCCGGATCGTAGATGAAGAGCGGGAATGCCCGGCTCTCCACCGCTAGCTTGGACTGGGTGGAGGAGAGGTTGTCGGCTACCCCGTGCTCCGGCTGGCAGGTGGTGT
>JAJYNT010000260.1 GCA_021786215.1 Chloroflexota bacterium
CCGTCCGCCAAGTTTGCTGCACCTTTCCCCGCCGCTAAAGCAGCGGACTGAGAAAACGAAGCCCGCTTCCAGCAGGCTTGGAGGCTGTGGGAGCGAGCTCCTGCTCGCGATCCGAGTCGCCGGCAGGAGCCGGCTCCTACTGCGTCTTTTCAGCCCGAGGCTTGAGCCTCGGGCATGGCTCGCGAAAGTGCGTCCCACTTGATGGACGGACCACTAAGTTCAGGATCGCAATCTTGTACCCAAGAACTGCCCGATGCTATACTCACGGCCACGCGGCCGCAACGGCTCGTTCAATTGATCGACTCATGATAGAGCCCCAGACGAGATGCTGGGGCTCTATCCGTAAAGAGGACCCCCTCGTGGCAGGATCGGAGTTGCTCGCTCCCCTGAAGGAACGGGATTTCGCCCGGCTCTGGGCCGGTCAGATGGTCTCCAACGCCGGTGACTGGGTAAACTACGTCGCCCTCACGGCCATGGTGTGGAATCTAACCGGGTCGGCCTGGATGGTTGCGCTGCTGCGCGCCTGTCACGCCATCCCGCTACTGTTGCTGGGCCCATTCTCCGGGGTATTCGTCGACCGCTGGAACAGGAAGATCACCCTCATAGTGGTGGACATCCTCCGAGCGGGCCTCGTTCTACTCTTCCCACTCGTTCACGATGTAGCCACCATCATGGCAATAACCCTTACGTTCAACATCGTGGCCACATTCTTTTCGCCCGCCAAGAACGCCCTCATACCACACATCGTCACCAGGGAACGGCTGTTGGCGGCCAATTCACTCTCTTCCACCACCCAGAATATGGCCATGGTGATCGGTCCTGCACTGGGAGGGATAATCCTGGCAGCGGGTGGTACACCGGCAGCCTTCTACTTCGACAGCGCCACCTTCGTCTTCTCAGCCATCTCCATCGCTTCTATGGCGGTGTCGGGAGCCTCGTGGAGAGAATCCGATCGGGCCGGCAGCGCCTGGAAAGAGTTATCGGATGGGCTTCAGTTTGCCTCCTCTCGGCGTCCCGTCCGGACCGCGCTGCTGCTGGAGATGGGGATGATGTTGGGCTGGGGATCGATCAACGTGCTGGCCGTGGTGATTGCCGAGAAACTGCTGGGTGGAGGCACAACCGAGTACGGCTTGCTACTCACCGCCGTCGGCCTGGGCTCCCTCGCCGGCGCCCTGGTGACGGGCAGCCAGGGAGATCGCCTAGGGCTGCAGCGGTTCTTCCCCCTGGGCTTTTTGCTGACAGGGTTGGCCATAGCCGGACTCGCTGGTAGTCGTGTCCTTCTGGCCGCCTCAATAGGCTATTTCTTCGCGGGAGTGGGGCGGATGGCAGTAGAGGTGGCAGCGACCACCATATACCAGAAGGCAGTCCCGGATGGTCTGCGTGGCCGCATCTTCTCCCTCCGCCACATGGTTACCCATCTGGTGGTGCTGGTGGCCAACCAGTTGGCCGGCTTCTTCACTGACGCTGCCAGTATCGCTCCTATTCTGATAGCCGCGGCCGTCCTTCAACTGGCCTGCGCCGGGCTCTCCGTCCTGCTGTGGGGCCGCGGCGGGCGCGATATCGCAAAGGAGGTTGACTAATGTTGCCGTCCTGGTCCATTCTGTGCAGAGTGACCATGAGGTTGTTCCTTCACACCACCGTTCATCACTCCAGTAAGGAGGTCCCTATCCATGAATAGCCACTCCAACGTCAAGGAGTTGCTGGACTCTCTGCAAGGGATTGTCAGCGTTGCTGCCGGCAAACTGCAGGTGCAGGACGAGCCGAGGCTCAGATCCGAAGCAATCGACTCCCTGGTGTACGATGCCGTCTTCGCCCCAGAAGAGGTGAAGAGCGCAGCCCGATGGATTATCTGGGAAAGCGGCCAGCAGTTGGGGGTGCTACCATCCTCCATCCAGGAGCTGTACGAGGCCCGAGGCCGAGGCGAGGCTGGCGGCGGTTACACGGTCCCCGCGATGAACCTCAGAGCCCTCACCTACGACATCTCCAGAGCAGCGATCCGAGCAGCCATCCAGCAGAACGTCGGGCCCTTTGTCTTCGAGATCGCTCGCTCTGAGATGGGGTACACCGACCAGCGTCCCGCGGAGTATGCCACGGTCATCATCGCCGGCGCGATCAAGGAAGGCTACCGCGGCCCAATCTTCGTGCAGGGGGACCATTTCCAGGCAAACCGCAAGAGGTGGGAGAAGGACGCCGCCGCGGAGATCGAAGGGATCAAGAAGCTGATCGACGAGGCCATACCCGCGGGTTTCTACAACATCGATATAGACACCTCCACCCTGGTGGATCTGACCCAGCCCACGGTGGACGCTCAGCAGCACAACAACTTCTTCAACGCGGCCGACATCACGGCCTACATTCGGGTCCACCAGCCTCAGGGGATCACCATTTCGGTGGGCGGTGAGATTGGTGAAGTGGGAGGAAAGAACAGCACTCCCGAGGAGCTCAACAGCTACATGAAGGGCTACCTCGCTGAGCTACACAGCAAGGGAGCGGGTCTCAAGGGAATCAGCAAGATCAGCATCCAGACAGGCACGGAG
>JAJYNT010000240.1 GCA_021786215.1 Chloroflexota bacterium
CCAGGCTTCCCTCCGCCTTCCACTTGGAGACAGTCTCAACGGCGTGCTTCACGTACTGGTGACATTTCTGCTGCTTGACACCGCTCTTACGGAACAGCTCATACTCGCCGGGGACTTTAAAATCGAAGGGGACCAGATGGTGACACTCGGCGTTCCCAAAAGAGCTGGTGAAACCATCGACCAGTTCCTCCACCTTGGGCCGAATCGTGTCCGCTACCACCTTGGGATCCTGGATGGTCTCGCCGCCGTACAGCCCCAGTGCGATGGTAGCGCCGGTGAGCGCTCCACACACGTACTGCTGGCGAGCAATGCCCCCACCGAAGCCGGAGGCGGCCATCCAGATCCGCTCTCCCTCGATCCCCAATACCTCCTGCAGAACCTGCAGGGTGGACTCTGCTCAACTGTATCCGC
Source organism: Chloroflexota bacterium (assembly GCA_021786215.1). The sequence continues at coordinate 412 of JAJYNT010000240.1, forward strand.
CCTCGAACAGTTCCAGGACCTTCTTCGTGGCTTCCTCGACTGACAGTGCCATAGAACCCCTTTCACAGACTCAGGTGATTCGCCCAAGATCGCCGAACGGATATGGGCCAGAATAGTTTATTCCTCTTTCCACCGTCGGGCCATCAACTCCTCCAGTAGAGCCACTGCCGCCTCCGCATAAGGATGATCGTTGATGTGGCAATCCACCTCCACATACTTGATCTGAGGCGCCAGATTCGCCCTCAAGGTCTCGATGAAAGCCCGATCGCCCTCGGGGTCGTACAGAGGTCCCCCCTCCCGGGCGGGCAGGGAGAAGCCACGCAGAGGGATCACCACGGCCGTCGGGCCGGTGGCCCGGTTCACCCGCCGGGCGATCTCCTCGGCCACCTGCACCATCTCCTGGAGTTCCACTCTCAATAAGGTCATCTCTCGGGAGTGTCGGAAAGCCTTTCGGTGGCGATGCTCAGGAGGGATGTCCTCCGGCTTCTCCATAACCAGATAGTCGTTGGCGCCGGGGCCTATCACCTGAGGCACACCTCGTCTGGCAGCGGCCTCCAGTCGGTGGGGCGCCCCCATGATCCCGCCGAACATCTCCCCGGCAACCTCATGGGATGTCAGATCCAGCACCCCGTCGGCGACGCCCTGGTCAATCAACTCCTCCATGGCCGGCCCACCGGTGCCGTTGGGATGGAACACCACCACCTCGTACCCCTTGTCTACCAGGATCGATCGGGCGTGCATGATGCAGGGGGTGGTGTTTCCGAACATGGTGGCGAAGATCACCGGCTTCTCCGAGCGCTCGATATTCAAATCCACCTCGGCCATGCCGCAGATGGCGCCCGCTGCGTTGGCCAGAACCTTCCTCATGATTGGATTCAGGCCAAGGATATCCGCCACCGAGTGCATGATGGTCAGGTCACGGATCCCCATGAAGGTGCCGAACTTGAATCTCCCTGCGGCGATGGTGGAGACCTGCAGCTTGGGGAAGCCCAGGGGCAGCGCCCTCATGACGGCCGTGCCGATAGAGGTCCCGGCGCCGCCGCCGATCCCTATCACCCCATGGATCCCACCCTGCGCGACCATCTCGGTGACGATCTTGGTGGTGCCCTTGATCATCTGCTCCAGGCCCCGCTGCTTGTCCCCCCAGCCCCGGATCTCTACCGCGGAAGCGGCACCACTAGCCCGGGCCACGTCGTCCCGGGTTATCTCTGCCGGAACGGTCACATCTCCCAGGATGCCCGGATCGATGAGCACTACCCGATGTCCCCGGGCCTCGATCTGCTCCCGAACGTATTGGGCCTCTTCCCCCTTGGTATCCAGCGTGGCAATCAAGGCAATGGTCTTGGCCATGCTTACCTCCTGGACCCACTCAGACCTTTCCAGTCGTGTAGTCCCGGTGATGCACCTCGACCTTCAGCTCCTTCAGCTCGCGGATGAAGGCGGCGAAGTAGTCGGAAGTCGTGTCGAGGATCTTGTCCCCTTTCTCCTTAGAAGCTCGGAGGGGGTTCCCGATGAGACCGGTGTCGCTGTATTCCCGGTGCTCCATCGGAAGATAGACCATGTCGTAGCCCTGGAAAGTCACGTAGGCCGAGCCGTTGTGCTTCGCAAACCTGTCCTGTGGAAGCCATCGAGGAGCGTGGGTGAAGTCCTTGTCTGTCCGCTCCAGGTGCACCAGGGCCTCGTTGTAAGCCATGGTGGTGGACGCCTCGATCTCGCTCCCGTGCCAGCCCGGCGTCTCTTCCGGCGGGTTCTCGAGTATCTCCTTCATCAGCATCACCGTTGCCTCGGAGTCGGCACGGAAGACGCAGGGCACGGCCCCGGTTTCATAGCGCAGCCGCCGCATCACCGGGTCTATCACCTTGGTGTTTGAGGTGTGTCCGGTGGCGAAGACCAGCTTGTTGAAGCCCTGGTGGATCAGGCAGCGCCCCACGTCGTAAAGCACCGCCTCGTAGGTGGACGGCCGGAGAGTGATGGTGCCGGAGCCGTCGCCGGGTTTGCCCAGGTGCTGTGGGGAATAGCCGAACCAGATCAGAGGGGTGTGAGGCACGTTGGCCTTTCTGGCAGCTCGCTCCACCGCCTGCAGGGCTGCCAGACCATCTACGCTGACAGGCAGGTGCCGG
>JAJYNT010000461.1 GCA_021786215.1 Chloroflexota bacterium
CATAGGTACGGTGAAGGGGGACCTCCACGACATCGGGAAGAACCTGGTGGGGATGATGCTGCAGGGTGGGGGTTTCGAGATCATCGACCTCGGGGCGGACGTGAAGCCGCAGCGCTTCGTCGAGGCTGTTGCGAAGGAGAAGCCGGACTTCCTAATGATGAGCGCGCTCCTGACGACGACGATGCTCTCGATGAAGGAGACGGTGGAGGCGCTGAAGGCGGCCGGGCTGCGAGAGGGAGTGAAGATCGGGGTAGGTGGGGCGCCGGTGACGCAGCGCTTTGCCGAGGAGGTTGGGGCCGACTTCTACGCCCCCGATGCCACCGGCGCCGTCAACCAGGCCAAGCAGGCGGTGGCCTGATCTGAGCGGCAGGACAATCCGGAAACGGGACAACCTGACTCAGAAATCAGGGATTTCTTGACCGGAGTCAATGGAGGAATGATGAGCGAGGAACGCTTCGACTTGGCGATCCTGGGAGGTGGGCCGGGGGGCTACCCCGCGGCGATTCGAGCGGCCCAACTGGGGCTAAAGGTGGCGGTGGTCGAGAAGGCCAAGGTTGGCGGCACCTGCCTCAACTGGGGTTGCATCCCAACCAAAGTGATATTGGAGACCGCCGAGGTGCTCAACCTGGCTCGAGGTGGCAAGGAGTTCGGCGTCACCGCGACGGATGTCACTCTGGATTACGGACAGCTATCCAAGAGACGGGACAGGGTCGTCTCCCAGTTGGTAGGCGGGGTGGAGTGGCTGTTCAAACGAAACGGGGTGACCCTGATACGCGGTGAAGGGAAACTCTCCTCCGCAACCAGCATTGCCGTGCAGGCAGCTGAGAGCGGAACCAGAGAGGTGAGCGCCAGCGACGTTATCATCGCCACAGGTTCCGTCCCCAAGAGTCTCCCCGGGCTGAAGATCGATGGCGACCGGATAATCAGCAGCGATCACGCCGTGACCATGGCCGAGCTGCCGAAGTCGGTGATTATCCTGGGCGCGGGCGCCATCGGCGTGGAGTTCGCCTCCGCCTGGAGGGAGCTGGGGGTCGACGTCTCCCTGGTGGAGGTGCTACCCAGGCTCCTGCCGTTGGAAGACCAGGAGATCGGCAACGAACTGGCGAGGCTGTTCACTCGTCGTGGCATCCGGGCCATGCCAGGCACCAGGGTGATCCTGGACAGCATCCGCACCTTCCCCGACCATGTGGAGGTGGAGGTGGAGGTGGAGAAGGAGGGCGCCCGGGAGAAGCTCTCGGCGGAGCGGTTGCTGGTGGCCACCGGTCGCGCTCCGGTCAGCGATGGCCTAGGGCTCGAAAGGCTGGGGGTCAAGATAGAGCGAGGCTTCATCCAGGTGGACGGCCAGATGAGAACCGGCGTACCCCACCTCTATGCCATAGGCGACGTCGTGGGTGGATTGATGCTTGCCCACAAGGCCACACACGAGGCCTTCATCGCCGTGGAAGCCATCCTGGGGAGGAACCCTCACCCCCTGGATCCGAACCGAATCCCCCGCTGCACCTACTGCCGGCCTCAGGTGGCCTCCCTGGGACTGAGCGAGGCCGATGCGCAGCAGCAGGGCCACAAGATCAAGGTGGGCAAGTTCCCGATGTCTGCCAACGCCATGGCCACCATCCTTGGGGAACGGGAAGGGTTCGCCAAGATCGTCTCCGACGAGGAGAGCATGGAGATACTGGGCGTCCACCTGATGGGTCCTCGGGTCACGGAGCTGATCCAGGGTCCGGCCCTTGCGAGGCTGCTGGAGGCCACTCCCGAAGAACTCGTGATGAACGTGCATCCCCACCCGACGGTGAGCGAGGTGTTGGGGGAGATGGCCGACGACGTGGTATTCGGGCAATCGCTGCACTTCTGGCATCAATGACAGTGCTGAGCTCAGAAGCCAGAACCTGGGAGGCAAACTGTGGCCGAGGGCTGGAACCGAGACAGTATCCTGAATGAGCTGAGGGACGGAAGGCTGCCGGAGCTGGAAACGGGCTATATCGATCCCCTGTTGGCCGAGCTCAGGTCGGTAGCCAGACGCTTCGAGCTTCTCGCCGAGGGTTGTAGACAGAGCAATAATGAGGAGCTACATGGGATGGTTCAATCCCTCGAACTCGCGGCGGGAATGGTGGACGATTTGCTGGATGAGGCGCTGGAGACGAGCCTGAGGAGGGCCGTGGAGGAGAGCTCCTGGTCGAACCCACAGTAGAACGGCTGACAGTAGAACGGGGGCACGGCAACCGCGCCCCCCACAAGAAGGACAGGAAACGAAGCTGAGAACTTAGAAGGGTACTGCCTCGACGCGGACCACCTCTGGGATCTCGCGCTTGATCGCTCGTTCGACCCCCATCTGCAGCGTCATCATCGACATGGGGCAACCGGCGCAGGCGCCGGTAAGGCGAACCTTCACCACACCCTCTTCGACGCCAACCAACTCGATGTCGCCACCATCCATCTGAAGGCCGGGCCGAATGGCCTCCAGCACCTTGCTAACCTTTTCGTTCAAAGCCTGCACCCCTTTCGCCAACTCTCAGAAAGGCCCATCA
>JAJYNT010000320.1 GCA_021786215.1 Chloroflexota bacterium
AGTTACCGCAAAGTCTCCAGACAGCTTTGAAGCGCGCGTTGCCGAGCACGGTAGGGTTAGAGCCCTACTCGAATCGTTCGCCTATATCAAGCCGTTCGGTGATCTGTTCGGCAAGTCGGTTCCATTTTACGCCGAGTCCTACTGGTACGCATTGGGCGGTCTCACGATACTCTCGTTCGCCTTTCTGGTGCTAAGTGGCATCGCCCTGGCGTGGCTTGGCCCCTTCTGGTGGCTTACCGTCCCGGCCGGCCAATTTCTGAAGTCTTTTCACTACTGGAGTGCCCAGGCTTTCTTCTTCTTTGCGCTGCTCCACGCCTTCCGTGTGTGGGCAACGGGTTCGTACAGAGGCCCACGCATTCTGAACTGGTGGATCGGCCTAGCCATTTTCATGTTGGCGATGGGCGAGAATCTCTTCGGTCTGCTCGCGCGTGGCGACTGGGAATCCCAGTTTGTGGCCATGCACTCGGATGACATGCTCTTCACCCAGCCGTTCTTCTTCCACATGTTTAGCCCGGCCGACTTCACTACCAACCTGGCCATCCACGTGGCCCTCATACCGGTGCTGATCGCGGCATTTGTCTTCGCCCATGTCTCGCTCGTTCGGATTCAGGGCATAAGCGAGCCTCTATCAGCGCAGGACGTGCCGGCAAATGACACGCAGGGAGAATGCGAATCATGACATCAAGTAAAGCCAAGACCGAAACGATCTCTCGTCCCGTCGCCGCGAGCGATGTGCCACCCACACGCCTCGTGCGACACTGTTTCTGCAGGTATCCCGTGGTGGCCGTCGTCATGTTGATCGTGGTTGCCCTGCTGGCCGCGCTGGTCGGATCGCCAAACTGGCCACGCACCACCATCGCCGCTACCGTGAGCAAGGACCCGGGAGGAGCGATTCTCGCCTTCACCCAGGAGTTGAATGGGACGTCCGCTTCCTCGGCCAACGCAGATGAGAACGGCGTTGGCGATCCCGCGGAGGCCTTTGTCATCGGACCGTTGCGGCAGGCTGCGCCGCTCCTCCGCTCTTCGGATCTCGATGCTGCCCTTGCCGCGTATGCCGCCGCGAATTCCAAGCAGCGTCTCGATTGGGCAACAGACTACTACAAGGCTCTGGACTCGATCACCCCGAAGGCAAAGTCCGACGGCGGCGACATGGGTTTAACGCCCAGTCCCGAATACAACCGCATTGCCGACCTCAAGGGCAACTTTGGCCCCGTGCCGGTTCTCACGCAGGAGGCTCTGTTCCTTGCGAAGTCCGGCTATCTTGAGCAGTACCTCCTCTCCGTTCACCCGGATCATTCCTACCACCTGGTCAACATCTGGCTCTACGATCACCCCTCCATGCTCAACGCCGCGATCGACAACGGCCTAACCGACGACCAGTGGGGTATGGTGAAGGAGCGCGGTTTCGCCGTCGGCCCCTGGTACCTGTTCCTGCCAGCAGTGATCCACGTCGAGCTGCCAAACGGCGCGGACGGCCAGGGCTTCGTGATAGATAACCTTCTCCTCGCCCTGTTCTTCCTACTAGGCATCCCACTTATCCCAGGATTGCGCGACCTGCCCCGCCGTCTCCGGCTGTATCGGTTGATCTATCACTATGCAGCTCCGCATGAACTGGAGAAGGCCGAATACAAGCCGCGATCCGACGGATACCACGGGCGCGCCGTCAGTTTGGAGGCAACAAGGTGAAGAACGACTTCATGGTCCATCTGGACAGCTACTCGTTCATCTTAGCTGTCTTGATAGCAGCCGGTCTGATCGCGTTCCTACTCTCGACGCTCAACTAGATCCAGTAGCGACGGGACAGCCGTTTCGCCTCAAAGGAATCGACACTCCGGCGATCTTTGCGCAAAGATCGCCGGAGTGTCGATTGCGGGATTCAGGCAGTCATTCGAGGAGTGGGATGATCCACTGAAGGCTCGATTCCAGGGAGTCAGAAGTCGTCCGGGCTTTTCTCATCCTCCAGGGATGCCAGCCCCTCCCTCAGGGCGTAGAGGGCCGCTTCCGTGCGGTTGGTCAGGTGAAGTTTCTGGAAGATGACGGAGAGGCGGTTCCGGACGGTCTTCTCGGAGATGAAGAGCTTGTCCGCGATCTCCGCGTTGTTCAGTCCCTGGGCAAGCAAGCGCAGTAGCTCCGCATCCCGCTGGGTCAACCCCTCCGCAGGCGCCCCTGCCTGCTCGGGATGCCGGAACTCCTCCAGCAGTCTGGCGGCGATGGCGGGGTCGACCAGGGCCTCGCCCCGCTGGACGGCTCTGATAGCCCGCAGCAGGTCGGAGGCGTCGGCATCCTTCAGAAGATAGCCGTAGGCACCGGCCTTGATCGCTTCGAAGAGGTACCGCTCCCGCCGATACATGGTGATCACGATGCACCTGGCCGCAGGGCAGCGTTCGGTGATCTCCCGGATGGCTGCCACCCCATCCAACCCGGGCATATTGATGTCCACCAGGACGACGTCAGGCTGCAGTCGCGTAGCCTTCTCGATCGCTTCCAGGCCGTCTCCGGCCTCCCCGATCACCTCCATGTCC
>JAJYNT010000176.1 GCA_021786215.1 Chloroflexota bacterium
CAGGGAAGAGGTGGGGGCGCCCGCCGGCCGAGGGGAGAAGAGGACGGATCGACCGTTCGATCCCAGCAGGTTTCTGCGCAAGCTGGGGGGCAAGGAGTATCTGGAGGTCAAGTGGAGGCTGCTGTGGCTGCGCACCGAGCACCCGGACGCCGTGATGAGCACCGAGTTGGCGAGGTTGGAGGACGATTTCGCCCTGTTCAAGGCTCACGTCTCCATCCCGGGCGGGGGTGAGGCCACCGGGTGGGGCTCAGAGACCAGGCAAGACTTCTTCGATTACATTGAGAAGGCTGAGACCAAGGCGCTGGGACGGGCGCTGGCGGCTCTGGGATACGGCACGCAGTTCTGCGAGGATTTCGATTTTGCCGCCGGGTCGTCCGGGACCGCCCACGTGGTGGACTCCCCTGTGGAGCAACCCTCGGCCGGCGACGGGATGCCGCAGCGTCCCACCGCGCTGCCGCAGACCGGCGGGTCGCTGGCCTCCCCGGCCCAGTTGAAGCTGATCTATCTCACGGCCACGAGGGACCTTCACATCAGCGAGGACGAGTTGGAGGAGAGGTGCCAGACCCAGTATGGGCGACTGCCACTCCATCTGACCAAGCGGGAGGCTTCGGAGTTCATAGACAGCTTGAAGGGGCAGAAGTCGATCGCAAGCTGAGCGGTTCACGACCCCAACCACGATCTTTGTAAAGGCGAAGCTCGAGTGCTATACTGCGGCCGGCGCGTACGTGTGCCGGCCGCGCTCCATTTGCTGGTGGGCTGTCGACCACGACGCAGCGCGAGCACAGTCCCCTTAGGTAGCCCCGGTTCCGCGCAGCGGCGCCGGAACCGGCAATCACAATCTTTGCGGAGGCGAACGTTGATTCACTTCATCGTGCACGACGAGCAGGATTCCGTTGGGGTGGTGGTGGTCGAGGGGGTCAAGGCCGGTGACCAGCTGAGCGGCTGGATCATGGACCAGGACAAGACCCTCAGCATGAAGGTAGTCAGCGATATCCCGATCGGGCATAAGCTGGCCCTGAAAGAAATCCCGATGGGAGCCACGGTAATCAAGTACGGCCACGACATCGGCAAGGCCGTTGCGGGCATCAAGGCCGGGGAACATGCCCACGTTCACAACATCAAGACGAAGAGGTGGTAGGGACATGGTAGGTTCCACTTTCCTCGGATACCGAAGAGAGAATGGTCGCGTGGGCATCCGAAACCACGTGATCATACTGCCGGTTGACGACATCTCCAACGCGGCCTGCGAAGCCGTGGCGAGCAACGTCAAGGGGACCATGGCGCTGCCCCATCCCTACGGCCGCCTTCAGTTCGGTCGAGACCTGGATCTGTTCTTCAGGACGATCATCGGCGCCGGGTCCAACCCCAACGTCGCCGCGGTAGTGGTGATTGGGATCGAGGCCGAGTGGACGAAGAAGGTAGTTGACGCCATCGCCGTCACCGGAAAGCCGGTCAAGGGCTTCAGCATCGAGTTGAACGGCGACTACAACACCATCGCGGCGGCATCCAGGGCTGCCAAGGAGTTCGTGCACTTCGCCACCGAACTGCCGAGGGTGGAGTGCTCTGTGGACGAGCTGTGGGTCTCCACCAAGTGCGGTGAGTCCGACACCACGTCCGGCAGCGGGGCCAATCCCACCGTGGGCAACGCCTTCGACAAGCTGAACGACATGGGTGCTACCCTCCTCTTCGGCGAGACCACCGAGCTGACCGGTGCCGAGATGCTGGTTCGCGATCGTTTTGCCACCGCAGAACTCGGCGAGAAGTTCATGGCGATGTGGAAGCGATACGATGACCTGGTGATGAGGGAAAAGGTGGACGACCTAGTCGACTCCCAACCCACCAAGGGGAACATCGCCGGCGGTCTGACCACCATCGAGGAGAAGGCCCTCGGGAACATGCAGAAGATCGGCAAGAGGTCCAAGATCGTGGGCGTGTTGGAGCCCGCCGAGGCCCCAACCGGAAAGGGCCTGTGGTTCATGGACTCCAGCTCGGCCGCTGCCGAGATGGTCACGCTGGCTGCGGCCGCGGGGTTTGTGGTTCACTTCTTCCCCACCGGCCAGGGCAACGTGATTGGCAACCCGATCCTACCTGTCATCAAGCTGAGCGCCAACCCCCGAACGGTCCGCACCATGAATGAGCACATTGACGTGGACTGCTCGGGTCTGCTTCAGCGACAGGTAAACCTGGATCAGATGGGCGATCTGCTGCTGGAGATGATGCTCCGGACCTGCAACGGCCGGAATACCTCCGCGGAGGTACTCGGGCATCGCGAGTTCGTTCTGACCAAGCTGTATCCCAGCGCCTAACCGAGGGCAGGTTGTGGCGGCCTCGAGAGGGGTGATCTTGCACCTGGAGACGCTCGCAGCCGGCTGAAGGTGAGAATTGAATCGGGCGGAGGGTTCCCCTCCGCCCGATTCTGCCGTTTCGTGGGATAACCTCCTTGGCGACGCAGTAACAGGGCTTGATTGAGGTGGAGCTTCGCGCTATTGTGGTGGCGGCGATGGAGCTTTCGGCATC
>JAJYNT010000060.1 GCA_021786215.1 Chloroflexota bacterium
CGGCATGACGGGGTCTGGGGGTTCCTATCGGCTAAGGAGCCCCGTCATGCCGGCTCTTAAAGTAGTACCAGGCGTACCAGATGGTGGGTATCATCGGTCCTTCAATTGGACGAGCTGCCGGGTTGACCCCGGGCAGGTTAGGTGGCAGTATACGGAGGTTCCATGCTCCTGTCAACAGTTGAACCTCTCGAGCTGTAGAAACAACTACTTGACGCCTCCCTTCGGCCGATGATATAAAGGCCGGAGATTGCCGCTAGCCTCATCCGCCTCCGCGAGGTTGGCTTGTGCCCCTTCACCGTGATGCCGCTGCTGTAGTGGCCACTCCCGTCTGCACTGTGTCCTGTGGCTCGGGACACGCCGCCCATCCGGTGAGCCTGGAGGTGTGAGAGGGCATCCAGGGCATTGCCCAGCCACTGCACTACGAGCCCAATTCCCTCGAAATGGTCCGCATGACAGAAGGGTTCTCCCACGGGATACGAGACACCATTTTATGGAGGTCGGACAGTGTCATTGGAGAGTGAGAAGTGGCGCATTTCCCGCCGGGCCTTCCTTCGCGTGGCCGCCCTTGCTTCGGGCAGCGTCGCCCTGTCAGCCTGCGGTGCTCCCAGTACGCCGGCTCCCAGCGCTGCTAGCACGCCCGGTGCTGCTGCCGCACCAGCAGCCGCGGCACCTCAGAAGGGCGGCACCCTGCTGGCGGCGATCATCGGCGAACCTCCCTCCCTGGACCCCCACTGGACCACAGCCAACGTGAGCACCGAGGTCGTCTGCCACATCTGCGAAACCCTCTTCACCCTCGACGAAAAACTGAATGCCACTCCGCTGCTGGCGGAGTCCCTGGAAACCTCCCAGGACGGTCTGACCAACACCGTCAAGCTGCGCAAGGGCATCCGTTTCCACAACGGCAAAGAGATGACCGCGGAGGACGTCGAGGCCTCGCTGCTCCGCTGGAGCAAGCTATCCGGCCAGGGGAAGATGCTGTTCCAGCGGCTGGACAGCTTGACCAAGCCCGACCCGTACACCATGGTCTTCAAGATGAAGACCGCCTACGCCGTCTTCGATTCGGTGCTCAACTTCCGCTCCCAGGCGGCGGCCATCATGCCGAAGGAAGAGGTGGAGGCGGCGACGGAGAAGAACCAGATCACCAAGCCCATCGGCACCGGCCCCTACAAGTTCGTGGAGTGGCAGAAGGATCGCTTCGTTCGGCTCGCTCGCTTCGAGAACTACCACAATGGCATCGGGGACAAGCCAAATGGGGCCGGCGGCAAGCGTTCCGTCTACCTGGACGAAATCAACTTCATGCCGGTGCCAGACCAGTCGGTGCGTGTGGCCGGTATTCAGTCGGGTGACTACGACTACGCCGAAGGCATCAACCCCGACCAGTTCGCACTGTTGAAAGACTCCAAGACCGTGACCACGATAGTGGGCATTCCTACCAAGTGCCCTACCCACTACATCAACAAGAAGTCGCCGGTCATGGGAGACGTCAAGCTGCGGCAGGCCATGATGGCTGTCATCGACCCGGGCGCGGCTCTGAAGGCGGGCTGGGGCTCGACCGACTTCTACCGCGTGAGCGGAGCGTTGATGCCGAAAGAGGGACCCTGGTATACCGAAGTAGCCACCGACAAGTTCAACGTGAAGAACGTGGATCTGGCCAAGCAGCTGCTGGGTCAATCCAAGTACAAGGGCGAGACCATCCGCTACCTGACCACCCAGGAGTATCCCAACATGTACCAGGAAGCGGTGGTGTTGAACCAGAGCTTCCAGGCCCTCGGGCTGAACACGAAGCTCGAGGTGATAGACTGGGCTTCCCTGATATCCCGCAGAGCCAAGCCCGAGGAATGGGAACTGTTCGTGACCTGGAACGGCTACTATACCGACCCTTCCCTCATGGACTGGATGAACCCGGACTACCCCGGCTGGTGGAGCAACCCCGAGATCGACGCGCTGCGCAACAAGCTATTGCAGACCACCGACCAGAAGACACGATTTGCCATCTTCGAGGATGTACAGCGCCTCTTCTACGAGCAGATACCCATACTGAAGCTGGGCGACGTGCGAGACCTGTGGCTCACCAGCCCCAAGTTGAAAGGGATCGGGACCTATCCGACACCCTACTTCTGGAACGCCTACTTAACCAAGTGAATCGGCCCTAAGGAGTAGCTGTGGGCACGCAGATACTTCGTCGTTTGGTAGCACTGGTGCCAGTGCTGGTGGTGGTTGGCATCGTCGTCTTCCTGCTGGTGCACGTGGCCCCGGGTGACCCCGCCGCCGTGATGGCCGGCAACGAGGCAACGCCTGAGCGGATAGCGCAGCTGCGCCACGATATGGGCCTCGACCGACCGGTATGGGAACAGTTCGTCTCATGGGTATCAGACGTAGCGCACGGAGACCTGGGGGAATCCTTCTTCCTGAACCAGCCGGTCTCGGAGTCGCTGGTGCAGCGGATGGAGCCCACAGGTCTCCTTACCCTGTACGCGCTGCTGTTCTCCATCATCATCGGCCTGCCGGCGGGCATC
>JAJYNT010000031.1 GCA_021786215.1 Chloroflexota bacterium
GCCTTCGGTCGGGAGAATTACGGCCGGCCTCTATTCCTGGCCTGTTCCGCGGACCTGGCTGCTTCCACCAACATCATCGGGTTCGCCCAGAAGTGGGGCGAGACCCCCGGGTGGGGTGTGTACAACCGCGAGAAGAACCTTGAAGGCGCCCTGCTGCCCACGGAGATCACTGAGTTCACGAACGCCGGAGTGCTGGCTGGTCTGGCCTCGATGAACTTCGCGGAGGATCCATTCAAGGAGTTTCAGGGATTCTACGGCGCCACTTCCACCTACGGCTCTTTCGTGTACCTTCACTACGGTTTGATGCGGCTGTACAGCCAGATGGCCCAGGACAGCCAGTTCAAGCTGGGCAAAGTCCTGTGGATAGTGGGACATTCCGGGCCTGAGACCGCTGAGGATTCCCGAACCCACTTCGGCATCTTCTCTCCCGGGGTTACGCAGCTGTTCCCGAAGGGTCATATCGTCGATCTTCACCCGTGGGAGCATAACGAGGTCCCGGTGGTGATCGCCGCGGCACTGAAGACAGATGCCCATATCGTGGCGCTCCACCTGACGAGACCCGCGGTGGAGATTCCGGACAGGTCCGCCCTGGGAATGGCTTCTCACTTCGATGCCGCGAAGGGCGCCTACGTGATCCGCGATTACAAGCCTGGCCAGAAGCCGATGGGCACTGTGATTGTCCAGGGGACCATCACCACAGCAAACCTGGTGAAGCTTCTGCCCGAATTGGACGAGGCTGGGCTGAACGTGAAGATCGTGGCGGCCATCAGCCCGGAGCTGTTCCGCTTGCAGCCCGCGAGCTATCAGCAGCAGGTGTTGTCCGACGCGGACTGGGTGGACTCGATGTGCATCACGAACCGCGCCAGAAGGCTGATGTCGGACTGGATGGTAACGAGCGTGTCCGAGGAGTACACGCTCTCCTCCGACTGGGACGACCGGTGGAGGACGGGTGGCACCGTCGACGAGGTGTATGAAGAGGCTCATCTGTCGCCCGGATGGATCCTCAAGGGGATCGAGCGGTTCGTGACGGACCGGGAGAAGAGACTGGGGCGTGTGATGAGGATGACCCAGGCGGCCATGAATCGGTAAACGGCTCTGTAGAAAACCGTTGATTGGGGGCGGGTCCCATAGACCCGCCCCTCAATGATTAGCCATCTAGCTGCTCTAGCTGACGCAACTGGGCTCGGGTGCCCAACACCACTAGTTCGTCACCGGCCTGCAGCCGAGTAGCTCCGTCGGGTGCAGTGACCAAGGTGCCGTCCCTCCTCTGGATGGCCAGGATGAAGGACCCCGTTCGAGTTCTGACATGCATCTCGCCGATGGTCAGCCCTGCCAGGGGAGAGTCCTCGGGGATCGTGATCTCCTCCAACAGCAACTCCATCTGCTCGCTGTGCATCACCGTGTCCAGGAAGTCGGCCACCAACGGCCTCATCAGTAGGGTGGCCATGCGGCGGCCAGCAGTAGCATAGGGGGTCAGAACTCGGTTGGCCCCAACTCGTTTAAGCTTGGCCTCAGCATCCTCTGAGGTGGCCCTGGCGACGATGAAGATGTCGGGGCGAAGCACCCTGGCGGAGAGCACCACGTAAAGGTTCTTTTCGTCGCTGTCGAGGGCTGCCACGAGTCCACGAGCCCGGTCGATGCCGGCGCCCTTCAAGGTCTCGTCCTCAGTGGCATCGCCCAGGATGCAAAGGCGGCCGGCGCCTTCGCAGAGCTTGTGTACCTCTGGATTGGCTTCGACCACGACGAAGGGCGCTCGCTCGCGTGCTAATTCCTCGGCGATGAAGTGGCCTACCCTACCGAATCCACAGACTATGTAGTGGTTCTTCAGCTCTGCGATCCTATCCGTCATTCGTCTCCTCCGAACGATCCCAGGAAACTGCACCTCAACCACGTAGGCCACCACCGCCGTAACGGTATACAGCATTCCTCCCACCCCGACGACAATGAGCGCGATCGTAAAGATTTGGCCCGTGGTCGAGAGGGGATGGACCTCCATGTAGCCCACCGTGCTGAGTGTGATGACAGTCATGAAGAGGGCGTCAAGTGCATTCCAGCGCTCTATGGCCATGTACCCGATGACGCCTATGGCCACAAGCACCAAGAGCAGGGCTACGGCCCAGCGGAGTTGTGACTCGATGAGGGATTGAGGGGTAGAAACTCGATCGTTCATGGTGATGCGTAGTCTACCCTATTCGGGAGACAGATACATCATTCGAGGTCATCGAATGCGCATGGTGGGCGTCGAAAGGCGGGAATTGACAACTACTCGATTCCTTGGCTACGTTTAACTGGCGCAAGATGGCCTTGGATGGTGTGCGAAGCGAAACATCTGTGGCGAGATCCTTCGCTTCTTACCAGATTATTTACTTTGAATTGAACGGAGTGTAGGAGGCGGTTAGATGGATCTTGGGCTGAAGAACAGGGTGGCGATCGTGGCCGCGGCCAGCAAGGGCCTGGGCAGGGCGGTGGCCTTCGGACTGGCTAGAGAAGGGGCGAAGCTTTCCATTTGTGCGAGGGGTGAGGGGGCGCTGAACAGCACGGCCGCCGAGATCCGCCGCGAGACCGGTGCGGAGGTGCTCCCTGTGGTTGCCGACGTCACCAAGGCGGAGGACGTGACCCGACTGGTGGAGGAGACATTCGGCAGGTTTGGCCGGATCGATGTCCTGGTGAACAACGCCGGTGGTCCTCCGGGCACTACCTTCCTGCAATCCTCGGTGGAGGATTTCCAGAAGGCGATCGAGCTGAACCTGGTGAGCACCGTTCGATTGTGCAAGGAGGTGGTGCCCTACATGCAGAGGCAGCACTGGGGCAGGATAGTTAACATCGTCTCGCTGGCAGCGAAACAGCCGCTGCCGGGGCTGATCCTCAGCAACACGGCCAGACCGGGAGTGCTGGGTCTGACGAAAACGATGTCCAACGAGCTGTCCAAAGAGGGCATTCTGATCAATAGTGTCTGCCCGGGATACACCTTGACGGAGCGTGTAGCCGAGGTGAACGAGGTGAACGCCCGCCTCAAAGGAATAACTGTGGAAGAGGAGATGAAGAGCCTCTCGGCCAGGGTCCCAATGGGGCGGCTAGGGCAGCCGGAGGAGTTGGCCAACGTGGTGGTGTTTCTGGCTTCCGAGCGGGCGAGCTATGTTACGGGCGCCGCGATCCAGGTGGATGGTGGTCAGTGCGCCGCCCTATTCTGAGAGGGGGAGAGGGGGAGAATCGCAGTCTGTAGGAGCCGGCTCCAGCCGGCGATGGCCCATTCCTACAGACTGTAATCCGTCACCTCGTTCAATGTTCCCCAATCCGGGTAGGAGGCGCTAAAAGGCCAATCCTCGGGGTTAAGGACGAATCCCTTCCGGATGGGGTTCGCCAGGACGTAGTCGACTTTTGCCTGAAGGTCAGCCTGGTTCCTGATCGCATGGTCGTAGAACCCCTTCTGCCAGAAGCGGCCCCTACTTCCATCGAGGGCGTTGAGCTGCCTGCCGGTGAAGGCTCCAAAGGATGTCATGACCGCTGGCAGGGTCTGGCCATCGCCAAGGGCGAAGATCAAGTGGACGTGATCCGGCATCACCACGTATGCGTGACAGGCGATGCGTCGGTGTAGATGGAGCCAGCGCAGACAGGACATCACAATATTCGCACGCCTGTCCGACTCTTGCGGATGGGATGGGCTGAGGACAAGTCGCATCTGGCGCCCCTCGACGCAGGATGTGACGCTGTACACGACATTGGGGGCGGAGAACCGTGCAGCGCGCAGCATGGACTGGTGGGGGCAATTGGCTGAAGGCATTCACACCTCTAGTTAGCTAACACGTGGCGCGGCGTCGCCGGCAGGAGCCGGCTCCTACGGGTTCGTATATCCCTGGCGGTCGCCGGCTCCGGATTCGACTCTTGCGGACGAGTTGGGAGAGGGAATCACCCCGTCTCCCTGTCGCGCCGTCTTCCTGTCTCCCTGTCATACCGTCAGCCCGTTGCGCCGTCAGCCCTTGCCAAGGGCATCCTTAAGCTCGGGCAGGATCTGGCCGGCGAAGTCTATCTGCTTGGGGCAAGCCAGCGTGCCATTGGGGCCCGGATGAATGTCCAGCAGGCCGAGATCGCGCGCCAGTTTGGCGCGCTCGAGCCCCAGGTCATCTCGGGGGTCGAACCCCAGCCGGAACGCCTTGACCATCGCCGCCGGATTAGGTTCCGCTCGGGGATCGGTCTCTGGCGCTACCGTGTTGCCCTGGCAGATGCCGCAGAGGATGCACTCGCCGGACTTCTCCAGGCGGCGCACCTCCGTTTGAGACATCAGTCCATGATGGCTCGGCTTAAGCACCAACCAGGGGGTGACATTCCTGAGGGAATCCAGGAATGGATCTATGTCCACCACCAGATCCTTCAGCACTCGGAAGTGGGGCAGTGGACCGATGGCTATGTCTCTGCCGTCGAGCACGTCCGACACGAGTGTCTCACAGGCCAGCTTCGCCATCCCATTGATGGTGACGGCGCAGCTTCCGCAGATGCCGCTCCGGCAGGCGCGGCGGAAGGCTAAGGTTGGGTCGTGGTCGGCGGCCAGATCCAACAGCAGATCCAAGATGGTCTGGTTCTCCCGAACCAGCATCGCGAAGCTCTGGGGATAGGGAGCGGTGTCACGGGCTGGATCGAATCGGGTCACGGTAACGTTGACCTCTATCATCTCAGTACCCCCTTGCAGCGGGTGCGTATCTCGTGATGCTGACCGGCCCGTCGCTGAGAATCGGTCCATCGGGTGAGCGCTGGGCATAAGTGTGGGCTAACCATCGCTCGTCGTCACGGTTCTGGTAGTCGGTACGATAGTGCGCTCCGCGACTCTCGGTGCGTCGCAGAGCGCCCTTCGCGATCACTTCACATAGATCCAGCAGGAAGCCGAGTTCCAGGTAGTCGGTGAGCTGGTAGTTGAAGGCCAGGGATGCTGCCCCGAGCCGAATGTGTGGGTAGCGCTCCTTGAAGTCCATCAGCTCCGCCACAGCCTCGCGCAGCTCGCCTTCCTCTCTGAATACCCCGACCTTGTCGGTCATGATGTCTCGGATCCTTCGTGTCAGGTGGGTCGGGTTGTCGCCGGCATGTCCGGACATGAGCGAGTCGATCCGATCCTGTAGCTGCCGCAGGGGAGCGGTATTGGCCTTGGGGTATTCCGTCCCGGCGGCGATCTCTGCGGCCCTGCGTCCGGCTCTCTTGCCAAAGACCAGCGTCTCCAGGAGGGAATTGCCTCCGAGCCGGTTGGCCCCGTGGACGCTGACGTTGCTGCATTCGCCTGCCACCAGCAAACCGCGTATGTTCGTTTCGCCCCACACGTTGCTTCGAATGCCACCCATGCTGTAGTGCTGCCCCGGTTGGATGGGTATCGGCTCCCTCACGGCGTCCACCCCATTGTATCGCAGGGCCAGGTCGTGAACTTGAGGAAGCCTTTCCATGATCAGCTCCTCACCCAGATGCCTCAGGTCGAGCCACACGTACTCGTTCTCGAATCCTCGCCCATCCTTGATCTCCATCATGATGGATCGGGAAACCACGTCCCGGGGCGCCAACTCCATTACCTTTGGCGTGTACCCGGCCATGAACCGCTCCCCCTGGTTGTTCAGGAGGTATCCGCCCTCGCCCCGTGCGCCCTCCGAGATCAGGATGTTGGTGCCGTACAGTGTGGTGGGGTGGAACTGCACGAACTCCATGTCGGAGAGGATGGCCCCATTTCGGTAGGCGATGGCCATGCCATCACCGTTGTTCACGATGTCGTTGGTGGTCTTCCGGAAGGCTCGTCCGTAGCCCCCGGTCGCTAAAATAACGCTCTTTGCCCGAATCTGCTCGAGCCGTCCTCGCTGGAAATCGAGGACGAGTGCGCCCTGGCAGATCCCGTCCTCGACGATCAGATCCAGCAGCATCCATTCGGGGTAAACTCGCACGCTGCGCCGGAGGATCTGCTCGTATAGGGCGTGGAGCGCGGCGTGGCCGCTGAGATCGGCGGCGTAGCAGCCCCTGGGAAAACCAGCCCCACCAAAGGGACGCTGGGCTATCTTCCCGTCGGGCCGCCGGTCGAACAGCATGCCCCAACGCTCCAACTCGTAGATGGCATCGGCTGCCTCGGTAATCAGCACCTCGATCGCATCCTGGTCACCCAGGTAGTCCGAACCCTTCACCGTGTCGAACATGTGGCTCTCGACGCTGTCGTCCTCTCCGATGGGAGCGTTGATCCCTCCCTGGGCCGCGCCGCTGTGGGACCTGGTTGGATACACCTTGGATATGATGGCCACCTGTGCACTCTGGCTTGCCTCCAGAGCAGCCCTCATCCCTGCCAAGCCTGCACCAACCACCAGTACGTCGTAGGTCAACATAGTTCACTCCTAAGCTGGATTGAGCAACTGCCCTACATCATCCACTTCTTCCAGCCGCGATATGGTCTGAATCAGTGGCTCGCTCCGCGATTCGTAAGGGCTACCGCGCAGCATGGATCGGAACTTGTCTCGTAGCTCCTCAAGGCTCAGTGGGTTCTCAGGGTCCCCTTTAGGGGATGAGGTGAACAGTTCGAAGCGCTTGCCGGAAACCGATGTGATCGACATGTGGCAACACCATTCCGCAGGATACCGAGACTGGATCTCCGGGTCCACCTTCACCCTGATCCTGGTCATCAACTGCCGTGTGACAGGGTTTGCCAGGGCCTCAGGCCCAAAGTCGTCGAGGGTCAATCTGCCCAGGGTCAACGCCGCAGCAGCGCAGTACTGCACCGAGAACTTGGCGGCGTATTCGCTCTCGGGGTTGGGGTTATCGGTCAGCTGCAGCGCGGCCTGGTAGCTCTCGATCTCTACTGTGGTGATCTGGTCGGGAGCCAGGCCGCTCCCCTGGCGGAGGGCCAGTGCCAGATCCACCGGTGCGTGGGTGTGGCGGCAGGAAGGATAGGGCTTGATCACGCACTCGGAGATCTTGTAGCGCTCCATGCCGTGAGCCAGCCCTGCCGTGACCAGTTGGGGGTTGGCATCGCTGGAGGTGGCCGCGTAGAGCCCTCGCTTCCCCTCCAGGATAAAGCGGGTGCCGGTGAAACCTCGGGCGGCCAACTCCGCGGTGAGCACCCCCGAGGAGGCAGCGTGGCCGGCGTGGAGATGCTTGGCCATGGCGCCGTCCTCGTTGAACTGCCAAAGGCCGGAGGAGAGAGAGCCGGCGTTGCCCAACGCCCAGACCATCTGTTGTTTGGAGAGTCCGAGTAGCCAGCCGGCAGCGGCCGTTGCGCCGAAGGTCCCGCAGGTGGAGGTGTTGTGCCAATAGTAGTAGTGGGAGATGCCCACCGACTCCCCAACTCGGATCACCACTTCGTAGCCCAGCGCCACAGCGGCTAGAAGGTCGATGCCTCGAGAGCCCAATCTTTCTGCCACGGCCAGGGCGGCAGGGATCACCACCACCGCCGGGTGGAGGACGGCTGCTCGATGGACGTCGTCGGTCTCAGTGATGTGGGAGAGGGCACCGTTGGCAAAAGCCGCGGCCTCGCTGCTTTTCCGCTCATGCAATCCTACAACCGACGAATCGTGGCCCTGCTGCAGGGCGGCGTGGGACAGCAGAATCGCGCCTGTCCTGGTCTGTGAACCGGCGACGGCCGAGGCGAGCCAGTCAAGGAGGAAGTACTTGGCGTCCTCAACGATCCTCGCGGGCAGATCGGAGGCTCTGGTAGTGGTGAGGAAGTCCGCCAACTGTTCGGTAATGGACGGAGCCGGGGCGTAGGTGGAGAGCGAAGGACTTTCCTGATCCGCTGTTGCCGGCACCTCACTTCTCCTTTCGAGGTGAGCCGACGGTCGGCTATCGCCGTGCCGCCGTTACCATTCTCAAGAGCGCGGCAAGCGCAAGTCGACATCCGGTGGTCCAGATGGGTATCGCCTAGGGATGGAAAGCCTGCGGGGCTATCATACTACTTTCCGAGTGAAACAGATTGCACGCGGCCAAGCGCTGGGGCAGGGAGGCGTCGGTGATGCCTCTGCCGGCTTTCCCCTACTCATCGACAGGGGAGGTTACCAATGGCAGGGTGAAATGGAATATGGAGCCCTTGCCCTCTGTTGACTCGGCCCACACCCTTCCTCCGTGGCGATCGACGATCTCACGAGCGATGTAGAGGCCGAGACCCAATCCCACATGGCCGCGGTGCAGCCTGCCCCTACCCTCCCCCTGATAGAAGCGCTCGAAGATGTGGGGCAGATCCCGTGCGGGAATGCCCGCTCCCTGGTCAGCTATCGATACCAGTGCCTCGCTTGCGCCCGTATTGCTTCCCGGCCGGGTCTCGACTGTCACGGCGATCTGGCTTCCTTCGGGTGAGTACTTTATGGCATTCTCCATCAGGTTGGAGAGAACCTCCTCTATCCGCCGTCTGTCGGCTGGCACCGAGATCTCACCCTGGGTGCGAAGCACGATCCGATTGCCCTGGCTGGTGAGTTGCAGGCTTTCGGATACCCTTCTGGCCAGATCCACGAGGTCGAAACGGCTGATCTCCAGGGGAAGTTGGCCACCCTCGATCTTCTGGAGGTCGAGGAGTTGCTCAATCATCGCCAACATCCGGTCCGACTGCTCCATCATGCGAACCAGCACATCCTGGTCGGCGGCTCGCAATGGGTCGATCTCACCCTTGTGGAGCAGCAGTTCGATGTAGGCCTTGAGCACCGCGACCGGCGTCTTCAACTCGTGGGACACGAGGCCGAGGAACTCCTGGCGTGCCTGCTGGCGAGCCTGTTCCCTGCTGATCTCGACCTGGCGGCGCTCAAGCTCCCTTCTCTCCACGGACAGCCCCACCTGCGCCGCTATAAGGCTGACGAAAGCGAGGTCTTCCGCTCGGAAGCTCCCGGGATGGGTTGTGGCAACTCGCAGTATTCCACGATGGAGATTGCCTACCTGGATCGGCACTGCCAGGAGACTGTGGACCGAGCCTCGTCCGAACTCGCCCATGAGGCGCTCGTCCTGGGCAACGTCGTCAGACAACAGCGGCTGACCGGATGCGAGCAGTTCTACCGCCCAGCCCGACTCGAGTGGATGTGGCTGGGGGATGTCGCTACATCTGTCCGCTTTTCCGACCACTCCTGCCTGTCCGGCGCATATCACCTGTTGACCGCTCTCGTCCAGCAGGAGCAGTTCGGTGTCGTCCACCCCAAGGGCGAGGCTGATGGCATCGGCCACCCTTAGCAGGTATGGTCTTAGCTCCAGATCCTGAATGCCGGCGAGATCCATCAGCACCTCGGCCTGGTGGGCGCGACGGCGCTCCTGCCGGAGTAGCCGGTCGTTTTCGATGGCCACGGCAGCCATGCTGGCGAGGATCTCGAGGCCGGTCAATCGACTGCCGATCGGGGGCGAAGGTTCCATACCGGCCGTCGCGAGGACCCCAACCACGTCGTCCCTGAGTCTCATCGGCACTGCTGCCAACGAGCGCACCCGGGTCTCTCGGCCCGGCAGATCGCGAAATCGCCGTTCGCGAGTTGCGTCGGCCAGAGCGACCGATTCCCCATGTTCCGCGACCCATCCCTCGATCCCCTCGCCCGATTTCACGAAGCTGCGACCTATCAGATCCGGAGGGAGTCCGTCGGTAGCCCTCAACACCAACCTGCTGCCCTCTCTCAGCAGCAGATAAGCCTCGTCGGCAAGCATCATCTGACGCGCGGTGTTGGCCACCGCATGAAGAACCTCATGGGTGTCTTCGACCTGCGAGAGGACCTCGACCACTTGCTGGATCGCTTCTCCGGTGCTGAGACGGCTCACGGGAGACTCCTTGAGGGGTCCCTAAAGGTTGCGGAAGTCGACGAACCTGTACCCCAGGCCCCGTTCCGTAAGGACGTACTTGGGATGAGCGGGATCAGGCTCTATCTTTTGCCTGAGATAATTGACATAAAGACGCACGTAATGCTGCTCTTCTCTGTACTCGAAGCCCCATACCTTCGCGAGAAGGGTCTCGTAGGTGAGAACCCGTCCCGGGTTGCTGACCAGATGATAGAGCAGGCGATGCTCTGTTGGCGTGAGAGAGAGCTTCTGGCCTCGAAGCAGTACCTCATTGCGTGCAAAGTCGATGGTCAGATCCTCGTCGATAACTACTTGAGTCTTCGGCACGGAAGGAGGCATCTCCGCTCGACGGAGAACCGCCTGGATCCGGCTGAGCAGTTCTCGCTGACTGAATGGCTTGGTCACGTAGTCGTCGGCACCCAGTTGCAGGCCTCGCACCTTGTCGGCTTCCTCGCCGCGGACCGTCAGCATGATCACCGGTACGCTGTGAGCCTCTCGCAGCTGTCTGAGGGTCTCGAACCCGTCCATCTCGGGCATCATGACGTCCAGCACCACCAGGTCGGGAATCAGCTCTCTGACCTTGTCCAGGGCCTCACCGCCGTTGTAGGCGGCAAAGACCAGATAGCCCTCCATCTCCAGATACAGCCTGATAGCGTGGACCAGATTGGGTTCGTCGTCCACAACCAGAATGCGTCGTTGCTCTACCATGATTTCCTCGAGGAAAAGGGTGCCAGGGAGGCTCGAAGGAGCCTCCCCTAATAGTTTATCGCATCTGGCACCAACGGGTTGCAGAAAGCTAGCGAGGAATGCCTATGGCGCTGTGGCCACCCTTCCAGTCGGAGAAGTACATCGAGCGCTCCGCGACAACCGGCTGGTCCGACTGGATACGGGTGGAGAAGGGTGTGTTCGGCAAGATGTCGTTCATCTGAAGGGTGAGACGGCTGGTAGGTTTCATGGTGTACTGCTTGTCCACCGTCGAGCCGTCCTCCTTCATGAAAGACGCGGTGATGTTGGCCGGCGATGGGTTGGGATTCTCCACCAGTATGTTCTCCGAGAAGGGTTTCGCTGTGGAGCCCTCGGGGAGGTACCACAGTTTGCTGGGGGCCGGCGCACCCATCGAGTTGGTCGCGCCCAGGCCTCCCGGAAAGTAGGTGGATCGCTCAGCCACGATGGGGATGTCCGACTGGACCATCGTCGCCACTCGAGCGTTGGGCACCTCCTCGTTCACGAATACGCTGACGCGTGTGCGGGGAGGGATGAGGTAGCTTCTGATGGTGGTGGTTCCGTCCTCTTTCATGTATGTGACTTTGGCCGTGCCCGGCACGTCATGGGGGTTCAGCATCAGCAGCCAGGTCTCGTAGCCGCCTCTGGTCACGCCCTCGGGCAGGTACCAGCTGTTTGACAGGGCGGTGGCGCCCATGGAATCGGTCCCGGCTTTCCCCTTGTCCTTGTATACGGCCCGCTCGGCGACGATCGGCTTGTCCGCTTCGATCTTCGCGCCGATGGAGGCCCCCGGGACCACCTGGTTCACCAGCAGGCTTACCCTCGAGACGTGTGGTATCAGCATCTTCTGGACGACGGTGCTCCCATCCTCCTTGTAGAAGGTTATCGTGGCGATTGTAGGCTCCTTGTTAGGGTTCTGCATAAGGAGCCAGGTATCGAATGGGGGCACGGTGCTGCCTTCCGCGAAATACCAGGTGGTGGACGGTGAGATGGTGCCCGCGGTGTCAGTGCCGTCCTGGTAGAAGTACATGGCTCTTTCGGCATAGATGTAGCGATCGGACTCGATCATAGTGGAGACTTCCGTGTTAGGAACCACCGAGTTGACATAGATGCTGGTGCGACTGTTGGGTTTGAGGCTGTAATCGGCCACCTTCTGGCCGCCATTAGGCAGCATATAGGTGATGTGGGCGGTAGCCGGCACAGGGTCAGGGTTCTGCAGCAGCAGCCAGGTGTCAAACGGTTTGCTGGTAGACCCTTCAGCGAAATACCAGGTTTTGGGCAATGGGGTAGGGGTCGGCGGTGGAGTTGGGGCCGGCGGCACTATCTGGGAAATGGGCTGAGGTATGGGGCCGGGCTTAGCTACCACCTTGGGCATGGGTACCAAGGGTGGAGCAGCCCCATTGACCCAGAGGAAGGTGACATCCACCCAATCTGAGCCGGTCATTCCAAGATCCGCAAAGGTGCCATCCGCGATGTCGATAGCCGCGGGGTAAATGACGGGGCGACCATACTGATCGTTGCCGCCGTTTTCATTGTTGAAGAAGGCCGCCTGTACCTGAGGCGTGTATCGGGGCAGATCGTTGAACATCTCCCGAGGGGAATCCCAGAAATCATCCTTGGTGTTCCATGGACCTACGTCCCAAACAGGGGCCGTGACAGTTTTCCCCTTATAGGAGATCTGTACCTGATAGTCCTTGCCGTCCCTTGGGTTCAGCGGTTTCTTGGAAGGCAGCGCGACAAAGTGATCGTTTGGTACGATCTTATGCCCGTTTGCGGTGATGCGACCCACCAGCCCCTCCCTTGTTCCGTAAATCCGAACGGTGGGATGGCTGTCGAGCGCCTGAAACCGCGGTGACATGCCGGCCGCCACCGGCTCGATCCGGAGATGCAGTTTGCGCATGGAGGCTGAAGCCGTGGGATCCTCGCCTCGCAGCGTTACCCTGTACTGGGCGCTGATAGCTGTCTGGGCGCTGATAGCTGTGGTGGGGAAGGAGAAGGCCTGGCCAGACGAATCCACATCTTGCCAGGGAGACCACTTGCCATCTGCCGTGGCCACCCTTACTTCCAGGGTAAGAGCCGATCCGCCTGGTGTGGAGCTGTCGAGAGCCGCCTGAAGTGCGTCAAATGGAGTGGGAGCCGAGATGATGGGTGAGATGTACAGCCCAAAATATCGGAATGGTGGGTGAATGGAGCTCTTGAACGAGCCGTCGCCGCCTAGCCTTAGGGTGTCGCCGTCGACAACCAGGTTTTGGAGCGTTCCCGTCCGAAAATCGCCAGCCGTGTGAACCACAAGATCGGTCCAGCTGTTGCCCGCGGCGGCGTCATCCGAGGGCTGCGAGAAGGCAGCGGCAGGCAACGCGATCAGTGCTAGGAGCAGGCCGGAAAGGAACCAGAGAAGAAATGGTCGGGAGTGTGCCGCGGTGGCGTTATCGGTTAGCCCTGACAAGGTCGATCCTCCAAGGGGCAGCGTTCGCGATAGCAATGACGTGAGCTAAAGGTTTGGGGTGATGGGAGACAAGATGCCACTCAACCGGCGTGACCAAGTAGTTCAGGTTGGTGACGACGGCAGATTACAACAGGATGGGGATCAGGACAAGGCCTTTCGGACTCTTAGTGGAGAAGATCGTGTGATTTCCGCGCTCCGGATCGTGGCCTGCTGGGTGCTCGCCTACCGCGAGGACAACAGGTCGCGTAGGCGGAGAGCGTCGTGTGGTGCTGCGGCGCCGACATCGTTGTTGAAGTAAACGTAACCTTCGGTCCCGAGTTCCCTCAGCCGAGCTGCCCAGTCGCGGAGTTCCTCCTCGCCGTACGATCCAAAGTAGTGGCCGCTGGTTCCATGCAGCCGAACGTACACCCAGTGGGTGGTCGCCACCTGAGGGACTGGCAGCTCCTTGAAATCGGACAGCACCAGCGCGACGTGATGCTTCCGGAGCAGCGAATACAGCTCATCCACGAACCAGCCGGCATGTCGAAACTCGATGGCCAGCGAGTGCCGAGCCACGGCTGGCTGCTGTAGGAAGGTGGATAGCCTGTCCAGATCACATCCGAGCGATGGGGGCAGTTGAAGTAGCAGGGGGCCCAAGGCGGTCTCCAGCCGCTCGGCTCGACGGACGAATTCCTCGAAGAGCGGGAGCGCTCTGGGGCCCAGTTTGTGGAACTGGGTGACCGCCCGATTGACCTTGATTGAGTACACGAAGCCTTCTGGAGCTTTCCGCCTCCAGTCTTGGAAGGTGCCCTCCGTAGGGGTTCGATAGAAGGAGTTGTTGATCTCCACAGTGTCGAAGATCGAACTGTAGTGCTTGAACCAGTCGGCCTGACGCAACCCATGAGGATAGAAGCTGTCCCTCCAGTGGGGATAGGACCAGCCCGAGCAACCGACCCGATAGCTCATCGATCTCCAGGTGGTGGTGCTATGGTTTCCACCTGCCGCGCAGCAGTTGTGCCATTCGTCGAGGTGAGGGTTCTTTTTCAGCGGCCGACGCGATCACTACCTTGCGTCCGATCCGCCTCATCCAGAGGAAACTGAAAACCCCCGCGGTGACGGCTGCCATCCAAATCTGAGTCATGTCGATGATGGGTTCCACGTGGACCCCCTCGGG
>JAJYNT010000474.1 GCA_021786215.1 Chloroflexota bacterium
ATAGCCTGGGAGATCAAAGGCGGAAAGCTGGGGACCATGTACAAGAACGCCACCTACACGGGGATCACCCCTCAGTTCTGGGGGGGATGCGACGCCGTCGGCCGGGAATGGACGGTATGGGGCGTTCCCAACTGCGGGAAAGGAGAGCCGATGCAGGTAGCCCACGTGGGGCACGGAGCTGCTGCCGCTCGCTTCAGAAACGTCCGCGTCGGCGTGATGGGTTAGGGGGGGCGGCGTGATAGGAGAGCAAAAGGTACGTGAGCTGACGGACGATCTGCTCCACTACTCAAGGGCGGATCAAACCGAGGTGGTGCTGGTGATCAACGAATCCGGCCTGACCCG
The DNA here is from genome assembly GCA_021786215.1 of Chloroflexota bacterium. Next base: position 343 of record JAJYNT010000474.1, read on the forward strand.
CTATGCTAACTCGGCCATCCACCAGAACGTTCTTGAGAGCAACGCCGAGGTGAGGGTGCGGGCCGTCCTGGGCAAGAAGATCGGGGTCGCCACCTCCAATAGCCTCGCGCCCAACGATTTGCACCGCCTGGTGGACTCGGCCATTACTGTGGCGAGGCGCCAGCCGGAGAACCCGGACTTTGTGTCTTTGCCGTTACCCAGGCCGAACCAGCCATTGAATGGCTGCGACGACAGGACGGCCAACGCTACTCCTGAGGACCGCGCGAGGGTGGTTAGCACCATCTGCGCCCTGGCTTTGGACCAGCAGCTTTCGGCCGCCGGTGCACTACAGACCGGCAGCCGTGAGTACGCTGTGGCCAACTCTCTTGGAGTATTCGGCTACGATACTCAGAGCAGCGCAAGCCTCAGAGCCGTGGTGATGTCCGATACCGGCTCCGGTTACGCGGAGCGCAACAGCGTATTCTTTCAGGCTCTGGAACCGGAGGAGATGGCCAGGGAGGCCATAGACAAGGCGCTGAGGAGTAGAAACCCGGTGGACCTGCCCGCCGGCGAATACGTCACCCTGCTGGAGGAATACGCGGTCGCGGAGATGCTGCTCTACCTGGCTTACGTTGGACTGGGGGCTCTGTCGGTGCAAGAAGGCCGCAGCTTCATGAATGGCAAGTTTGGGCAGCAGATCGCGGATCCGAGGGTAGCCATCTGGGACGATGGATGGGATCCTCGAGGTTTCCCCTGGTCTTTTGATTTTGAGGGTGTGCCCAAGCAGCGAGTGGAGATGATATCCCGTGGGATCGCGAATGCCGTGGTGTACGATAGCTATACGGCCCAGCGCGAGGGCAAGGAATCAACCGGCCACGCCCTGCCGGCCCCGAATCCCTACGGGCCGATGCCGATGAACCTCTTCATGGGGACAGGAGACGCCACGAAGGCGCAGATGCTGGCTTCGGTGGACAGGGGACTGTGGGTAACCAGGTTTCACTACGTGAACGTGGTGCATCCCACACAGACGATCCTGACGGGGATGACCCGGGATGGCACCTTCCTGATCGAGAATGGGGAGATCGTCGGCCCGATCAAGAACCTTCGGTTTACCCAGAGTGTCCTTGAAACCCTCTCGAACGTAAGGATGATCGGCAAGGAGGCCCGTTTTGCCCACTCCGACGAGTCGGCCGTCGTGGCCCCAGCGTTGTTGGTGGATTGCTTTCGCTTTACTGGAGCGACGCAATTCTAAGGAGGAACAAGGAGAAGTGACGGATGCTACCTTCCTAGCGCTGGGTCCTGATCTCAGCACTCAGCACCCAGCACCCAGCACTTCGCGGTGATGGACTACGACGAGCTTGAAAAGAGATTGGGTGTGCAGTTGCCGGATCGGGACCTTACCCGGCAGGCCATGGTTCACACCTCATATCTGAACGAGAATCCAGGCCTTGCCCCGGCCTCCAACGAGAGGCTCGAGTTTCTGGGCGACGCGGTCCTCGGTGCAGTGGCGGCTGACTACCTGTATCGCACCTTTCCCGATCTGCCTGAAGGCGAGTTGACCAGCCTTCGATCGGCAGTCGTCCGTGCCAGGTCGCTGGCCGGCTGGGCGAGGCAGCTGCAGTTGGGCGAGCTGTTGCTGCTGGGCAAGGGCGAGGAGGCCCACGGGGGGCGCGAGCGTGAGGGCCTACTGGCGGCGGCCTTCGAGGCGCTGATCGCCGCTGTCTACCTGCAGCACGGCTACGAAGGGGCGACGAAGGTTCTCAACCTGTTCGTGCCGGCCGCGATCGAATCGGTCATCCGACGCCAGGCCGCCGTCGATGCCAAGTCTGAACTGCAGCATCGTTGCCAGGCAGCGCTGCAGGCCACTCCTGCTTACAGGGTGTTAGAGGTTTCTGGCCCTTCCCACAAGCCGGTTTACACGGTCGAGGTGCTGGTGGACGAAAGGGTGTTGGGCCAGGGCACCGGGCGCAGCAAGCAGGCCGCGGAACAGGCTGCAGCGACCGATGCGCTGCAAAGGCTGGAGAGTGGGGGATGGACCCCCTGAGTTCCTATCGACCACTCACCCTCATCAATTTCTCACTCAACTGAGGTCCTCCTTGCATCTCAAGCGTTTGGAACTTCTTGGTTTCAAGAGTTTTGCGTCCAAGACTGTCTTGGATCTGGACCGGGGTATCACTGCCGTGGTGGGACCTAACGGGAGCGGCAAGAGCAACCTGGTGGATGCAATCCGGTGGGCCCTGGGTGAACAGAGCCTGAGGGCGGTGCGAAGCCGAAAGAGCGAGGAGGTTATCTTTGCCGGTAACGCACGAAGGGCAGCGGTGGGCATGGCCGAGGTTACCCTTGTCTTCGACAATTCCGATGGCACCATGCCTGTGCCCTTCGCCGAGGTATCCATCACTCGTCGCCAATACCGATCGGGGGAAGGGGAGTACCTGATCAACCGGACTCGTGCCCGCCTGAAAGACGTGGTGGAACTGCTGACCCACGCCAGTCTCGGTCCCGATTCCTACGCTGTCGTGGGGCAAGGGGCGGTGGACGAGGTGCTGCTGCAGAGACCCGACGAGCGACGTGCTCTGGTGGAGGCGGCCGCCGACATCAGCCGCTATCAACTGAAGCTGAAGGAGAGCCTGGACCGGCTGACGGAGACCGAAACGAACATCCAGCGGGTTGAGGATATCCGAGGGGAGATATCGCCGCGCTTGACGAAGCTGCGGACCCAGGCCCACCGAGCTCAGCGACATGAGCAGCTCAGCAAGCGGCTGATGGAGATGGTGCAGTGGCGCTACCTGCTGGAGACCCGCCACGCGCGAGAAGCTGCCGCTGCTAGTCTGGGACGAGAGGAGGGGCTCTCATCTCGACTGTCCGAGCTCGCCCGGGCTCAGGAGGCCTCGCGCCAGCGGGCGAGCCTGCTGAGGAACCGATTGCGGGATGAGGAAACGGCTCTGGAGGCTGATCGAGAGCGCTTGAATGGTCTACGGCTAGCCCGTGCCAAGAGCGAGCGGGAGGCGGCGCTTCTGCAGGAGCGAGAGGCAGCCTATCGGCGCCAGGTGACGGAAGCCGAGGATGAGTTGGCTCGTGCTCGGAAGGAGCGGACGGATCTGGAGGCGGAGATCAAGAGGCTGGAGACCCAGCGGTCCGACCTGGTGGCTCGGGAGGCTGGGGTCCGCGGGGCGTTGGCGCCGGTGGAGGCCGAGCGGCAGAAGCTCACATCGGAGCTTCGACTGTTACAGTCCCAATTGGATCGGGTGTTGAGCGAGCGACAGGCCGCGGCAGCCCGACGGTCGGAGCTGCAGGAACGGAAGAACCATCTGGAGAGGGAGCTGCACAGGGCCGAGGGGGTGCGAATCGAGAGCCTGAAGGTGGCTCAGGAGGCCACGGAGCGGCTGGCTAGACTGGAGGAACAGGCTGGCGCCGCTCAGGAAGTGGTGAAGAGGCTGCGTGCGGAGCTCGGTGGGGTGGATGCCCGGCGCCAGAAGTCTCAAGATGAGCTGAAGAGCGTGGCCGCGGAGCTGGAGGTGGCCCGCAAAGAGGAGAGGCAGGCCTGGGAGCGAGATAGCAGCCTGGAGAATCGTCTCTCCCTGCTGAAGTCGCTGCGGGAAGAGCACCGAGGTATTCCCTCGGGGGCCAAGCTGCTTCTCGAATCTCGACTGCCAGGGATTCGTGGAACCCTGGCAGCGATGATCAGAGTGCCCGAGGAGTATGTCACGGCCGTGGGCGCGGCGCTGGGTGGTGCCCAGGGCTACGTGGTATCCGAGGGTTTCCAGGAGGGGTTGGAGGCTCTGCAGTTTCTCTCCAAAGGCAAGGGGCGAGCTACCATAGCACCTCTGCGACTGAAGAAGGATGATACTCCCCAGACCCTCGTTTCCGAGTTTCGCTCCCGGTTGAAGGATCTCCTCGGAGGAATCGCCTTTCATGGGCTGGCGGCGGATCTGGTGTCTTGCCCCGAGGAGGCCCGGGAGCTGGCGGCCCGCTATTTGGGCTTGAGTCTGGTGGTGGAAGATATCTCCGATGCCCTGGAGCTGTACCAACGTCTGACCAATCTTTCTGACGGCCGGGTCCCCTTCCAGGTGGTGACGCGTGACGGGCGACTGCTACGCGCCAGGGGTGACCTGTCGAACTCCCAGAATGGCGAGAAGGATGGCGGGCTGGTGGCTCGCGAGACGGAGCTGGCCTCGGTGTCGGAGTCGGCGCAGAAGGCTCGAGCCTTGTTGGCCGAAGCCAAGAGCAAGGTGTCTCGCCTGGACGGGATTCAGGCGGAGCTTTCCAGGGTGGTCAATGCCGCGGTGGCCGAGGCGTCGAGATTGCAGAAGGAGATCGACAAGCAGAGCGCTGCCGCGGGGGAGTTCTCTTCCCAGTTGGCGAAGCAGGAAGCCTCTATCGAGTGGCACCGCTCACGGGCGGCGGCGGCGGAGCAGGAGGCTGCCCAGAGTCGGCTGAGGCTGGGGAAGGCTCAGGAGGAACAGGCGGCTGGCGCGGCGCGAGAGTCGGAGATCCAGGGGAGGGCCGAGGAGTTGCGGGAGGATGTGGCGGCTCAGCAGGCTCTGGTCTCAGAGACGAACGGCCGCCTATCCCGTTTACAGTCGGAGCTGATGGGAAGCCAGAGCAGGTTGCGAGAGTTGGATGCCAGAAGGTCCGCTCTGGCCGATGCACTTAAGCGGGCTGAGGATCGATTCAATCGGCAGGAGGAGAGAGTAGTTCAACTCTCCAAGGCTCTGACCCAGTTGACCGAGGGCCCGGGGACCGCACTGCCCGCTTCGATGCTGGAGGAGCTGGAGACCGTCGAGAAGTCTGTGGCCGGGCAATCGGCTCAGGTGGCCCGGTTGAGAGAGCAGAGCAGCGCGGCAGATGCGGAGCTGGAGTCCATTTCTGACGACATGGAGGTGGCTCGGGGGGAGAGCGCCGAAATCCGGTCCAAGAGCCAGCGTGTCTCGGTAGAGCTGTTGGCACTTGTGCGGGAGGCTGCCCACGACTCGGGGTTGGAATGGGCGCAGGAGTCCGGAGAGGCGGAGCTCACGATCCCACATCTATTGGATCTTGCCGACCAGATGATCGAATGGCTCGGCAGCGCGCTGTCGGAGATGCCGACGGACGGCTTTCCAGAGACCCTGGCGGCGGCCACGGAGAAGGTGGAAACCCTCAGGCGAGAGCTTCAGTCGCTCGGCACAATCAATGCTGAGGCCCCGGAGGAGTATAGGGTGCTCTCAGAGCGGCATGCATTTCTGACTACCCAGTTGGATGATCTGTCTCAAGCCGGACGCACTTTGAGAAAGGCGATCGACGAGCTCCGACACGTTATGAGCGATCGTTTCCAGGAGACCTTTCAACTGGTCAACGACGAGTTCAGCCACTGCTTTTCCATCCTCTTCGGGGGTGGCAGCGCTCGGCTGCAGCTTACCCAGCCCGACCAGCCGCTGGAGGGTGGGGTGGATGTGATGGCCGTACCCCCGGGGAAGAAGGGGGGAAACCTGCTGGGCCTGTCGGGCGGAGAGAGGGCGCTCACGGCGGTGGCACTTCTTTTCGCCCTGATGAAGGTGAATCCCAGCCCGTTCTGCCTGCTGGACGAGGTGGACGCGGCGCTGGACGAATCCAATGTGAAGAGGTTCTGCGACATGATCGAGAGCCTCACCGAGAGCAGCCAGTTCCTGATGATTACGCATAACCGTACCAGCATGGAGGCGGCCGGGGTCCTGTACGGCGTCTCCATGGCGGCCGACTCCACGTCTACTGTGATGTCTTTGAGACTCGATTCCAAGGAGAACGAGGCTTGATATTCGACCGATTTCGTAAGATCGACAGCAGCCTGCGGCGAACGCGCGAGTCCTTCTTTGGCAAGATTGCGGGGGTTTTCCAGCGGAAGAGCATCGATGAGGAGCTTTGGGAGGACCTGGAAGAGCTGTTGATCCAGGCCGACGTTGGGGTGGAGACCACGGAGAAGCTGCTGGACGCCCTCCGGACTCGAGCTCGGAAGGAGCACATCGGTGAGCCGGCCACCCTCTACTCGGCCCTCAAGGAAGAGCTGCGTGCCCTGCTAGGATCGGCAGATTGTAGCGCCCTGCTGCCAGAGAAAGGGCTGGGGGTTGTACTGGTGGTGGGTGTCAACGGTGTGGGAAAGACCACCAGCATCGCCAAGCTGGGCAGATTCTGGAGCGGCCGGGCTCACCGCGTGATCTTCGTGGCCGCCGACACCTTCCGCGCCGCGGCCATTGACCAGTTGAAGATCTGGGGCGAACGAATCGGGGTGCCGGTGATCGCCCATCAACCGGGGGCGGATCCGGGCTCGGTGGTTTTCGATGCGCTGACGGCCGCGAGGGCTAGGGGTGCCGACCTTGTGGTGGTGGATACGGCAGGCCGGTTGCACACGAAGTTCAACCTGATGGAAGAGCTGAGGAAGATCAGGCGGGTGCTGGAGAAGCAGTCGCCCGAGCGAATCGCCACGGTCCTGGTGCTGGATGCGACCACCGGGCAGAATGGGCTCATGCAGGCCAAGCAGTTTCAAGAGGCTGTGGAGATCGACGGAGTGGTGGTGGCCAAACTGGATGGTACAGCCAAGGGGGGCATAGTCTTCGCCCTTGGGGATCAGCTGGGGGTGCCAATCTGCTTCGTGGGGACCGGCGAGAAGGTGGATGACCTGGCCGAATTCGATGCCGATCGCTTCGTGGAGGCCCTGCTGGCCCCGGAAGAGGGGTGAACCAAACCGACCTAACCCCCCTCGCCCCCTTCCCCACCGGGGAAGGGGGCATTTCCCGCCTCAAAAGCGGACCTTCCTCACCTGGGAAATGGGCATTTCTCACCTGGGAAGGAGGGCTTTTCTCACCCCATGGAGTCGAGCGCCAGGGCGATGGCGCCCAGCACTCCGGCTCGGCGCCCCAGGGCCGGGGGGACTATATAGCTATCTATGTTCCGCGTGATCTGAGGGGACTGGACATAGCCACCGAGCAACCTGAGCAGCCTGCCTCTCACCAAGGGGAACAAGTCCTTGCGCTGCATGACACCTCCACCCACGACGATGCGGCGCGGGGAATAGCAGAGGATCAGGTTCATCAACGCCAGAGCGATGTATCGAGCTTCCAGATCCCAGGCTTCGTGTTCGGCCGGGAGTGTCTCTGCCGGCTGATTCCATCGCTTCCTGAGACTTGGACCCGACGCGAGACCCTCGAAGCAGTCACCGTGGAATGGACAGCTACCGGGAAAGGGATCGAGAGTCCAATCGTGAGGGATGAGCATGTGGCCGACCTCCGGGTGTACCAACCCGTGGAGTGGCCGACCGTGACAAACGACACCCCCGCCTATCCCCGTTCCCACGGTGATGTATACGGATGGATCGACGCCCACAGCTGCGCCCCAGCGGTACTCGGCGAAGGCCGCGCAGTTTACGTCGCTGTCGAAGGCCACGGGGACGCCGAGGGCGTCCTTCAGCATGCCCACGATGTCGGTCTGGGTCCAGCCCGGCTTCGGGGTCGTGGTTATGTAGCCGAAGGTCGGCGATGCGGGATCCAGGTCCACCGGCCCAAAGGAACCGACCCCGATGGCGGAAAGCGATGAACCGGCCGTCGCATTCCTGAAGAAATCCACGACTCTACCTATCGTCTCTCCAGGGGTCGTTGTGGGAAGGCTGATCTCTGCTCGAATGTCCCGCGGCCCGCTGCCGACCATGCACACGAATTTGGTGCCCCCGGCTTCCACACCCCCAAACAGTGCCATGTTGCTCGCTCCACACCCCCTGAAGTACATCTCATCATATTCCAGCTCGGTTGATCTGTCGATCCATCGTGGGTTTGTAGGGCCGTACTCGGGCATTGTTGCCGGCAGTCGTGAGATCTCAGGATGTGGGCTGCACCTCCCGTTCGGCGCGACCACGGCCCGAATCGTGCTAGGACAATTAGATGGGCCTGCCGCGGCCTGGTCGCAATCTGCGCCACGGGAGCGCTACGACCTCAGCTGATCATCTGCTCCCGTTCCGATGAACCGCTTCTCGCAGCTATGGCGCCGCGCGAAGTGGGTCTTGGGCAGGCAGGAACGCAGAGGAGGTGGAACATGCTTGAACCGAGACCCTTCGACGGACTAGCTACGGCAGCGAAACCGCGAATCACCTACATGGCCAGCTATCCTCCCCGGGAGTGTGGTATCGCCACTTTCACCAAGGATCTGGTGGAGGCGGTGGATCGGGCTTTCCCGGGAAACCCCGGGAAGATCGTTGCCCTGAATGAGAGCCAGTCCACATACTGCTACGGGACGGAGGTGAAATTCGCCGTCACCGTGGATGATCCGGAGAGCTACAGGGAAGCGGCCCAGTATATCAACCATTCCCGGACCGACCTGCTGTGCATTCAGCACGAGTACGGGCTCTTTGGCGGGCAGCACGGGGAGAACCTGCTCTCCTTTCTCAGTTGCCTGAACAAGCCCCTTGTAGTCACCATGCACACGGTGCTGCCCAATCCCGACGACCATCTGCGCAAGGTCACGAGGGAACTGGTGGAGATGGCCGGCGCCAGCGTGGTCTTGGCCAAGAGGGCGCTGAGCATCCTGGCCGAGGACTACGGAGTTCGAAAGCCTACAGTCACCTACATCCCTCACGGGGTGCCCAACGTGCGAAAGCTGCCCTCCTCCAGCTTTAAGTCCATCCTTGGCATGGAAGGCAGATTCACCATCTCGACATTCGGTTTGATCAATCCCGGGAAGGGGATCGAATACGCGATCAAAGCTCTCCCCGCGGTCGTGCGCAAGTACCCGAACTTGCTATATCTGGTGCTCGGGGAGACCCACCCGGGGGTTCGAAAGAGCGAGGGCGAGAGCTATCGTAACCACCTCCACGAGTTGGTGTCTGAGCTCGGATTGCAGCGACATGTCAAGTTCAACAATCGCTATCTCACCAAGAACGAGATTGTCAGCTACCTGATGGCTACCAACATCTACCTGGTACCATACCTGAATCCCAATCAGATCGCAAGCGGCACACTGGCATACGCCGTCGGAGCCGGACGGGCCGTGGTGTCCACGCCGTTCATCTATGCAGAGGAGTTGCTGGGAGAAGGGAGGGGCATGTTGGTCCCGTTCAGGGATTCCGATTCGATAGCTGAGTCACTGAACATCCTCATGGGTAACCCCACCATGCGTGCAGACATGGCGATGGCGGCTTACGCTTATGGGCGTAACATGACGTGGCACAACGTGGCGCGCGAATACGTCCGACTGTTCAACCGCCTGCTGCTTCCCGAGGAGCTGGAGCCGGTTGTTGTGGAGGAGGAAGCGGAAGCGGCGGTTGGCTAGAGGCAGGGAGGAGGTGGTGATAGGTGATGTGCACCTCTTGGACGCCGCGCCTGAGGGGAGGGTGATGGAGAAGTGTGGCGTGACATAATGCTCGATAAGGTTCCTGGCTTCAGGCTGGATCGGCTGAAACGAATGACCGACGATACCGGCGTCGTGCAGCATGCGATGTACGCCCTGCCCGATACGAACCACGGCTATTCCATCGACGATCAGGCTCGGGCCCTGCTCGTTGCCCTGAAGCATTTCAATCTCACTGGTGACTGGTCGAGTCTCGACTTGGCTGCCACCTATCTCCGTTTTCTCAATTATGCCCAGATGGGCGACTTCCGGTTCCACAATTTCATGTCCTTCGACCGCCGTTGGGAGGATCCCGTGGGCTCGGAAGACTCGAATGGACGGGTCATTTGGGCTCTCGGATATACGACCCTCACCGGTGTCGAGGAGGATCTCCAGATGACCGCCCGGACCATGCTGTCGCGCAGTTTCTCCTGGCTGAGACGGCTGGAATTTCTTAGAGCGCGGGCTTTCTCCGTAATGGGACTCTATTACTATCTTCGCGCCGAGCCGGACGATGCCGATGCCAGGGAGTTGGTGGCGCACCACGCCGACGCCATGGTGTCTGCTTTCGATCTGAAAGCCTCCGAGGAATGGGCGTGGTTCGAGGACATCTTGACCTACAGCAACGCTCGTCTGCCACACGCTCTTTTTCTTGCCTATCTTGTTACCTGGAAGCAGCGCTACCTGGAGGTAGCGAAGAGATCCCTGGACTTTCTGCTGAGGGTGGCTCACCTTGATAGCCCGAGCTACGTGAGCCTGGTGGGTCAGGCCGGCTGGTATCCACGCGGAGGGGAGTGCGCTCGATTCGACCAGCAGCCTGTGGATGCCAATGCCCTGGTGGACGCTTGCCTGGCGGCCTACCAGTTGACCGGCGACAGGAGATACTTGAGCGAGTCCCACCAGGCCTTCGCCTGGTACCTGGGACGAAACGCCCTGGACAAGCCCCTCTATTGCGAGAGCACGGGCGGCTGTTTCGATGGGCTCATCCCCGATGGAGTGAACCGAAATCAGGGGGCCGAATCGACCGTTTCCTACCTGCTCGCCTATCTATCGCTGGTCGAGGCCGGCCAGTTGGTATTGAACGAGGTGACCCGAGAGAAACGGCTCCCCCAGCTGGTGGTGCCCCGTCTTCTCCCCCTTAAGCCGTCGAGCCTCGGCGACTCGACTCCAGAGCTTTCGTCGGTTATCATTAATTGGGAGTAACCGACTAATCAGGAGGCGTCAAGTGTTTGAGAGCCTCTCAGACAAACTACAGGCCGTGTTTTCGCGGCTTCGGAACAAAGGAAAACTAACGGAAGAAGACGTCGACGTGGCTCTGAAGGAGGTCCGCTTGGCCCTCTTGGAGGCCGACGTTAACTTCAAGGTGGTCAAGAGCTTCGTTGCCAAGCTGAGGGAGAGGGCCATAGGCTCCGAGGTGCTGGAGAGCCTGACCCCAGCTCAGCAGGTGATTAAGATCGTCAACGAGGAATTGGTCGCCATGCTTGGGGGAGGGCAGGCGAAAATCGCCGTTGCTCCGGCCCCTCCGACCGTGATCATGCTGGTCGGTCTCCAGGGCTCCGGCAAGACGACTACCATTGCCAAACTGGCAATGCTGTTGCGCAAGCAGGGGCAGCGTCCACTGCTGGTGGCGGCCGATACCTATCGACCGGCCGCTGTGAAACAGTTGGTGACCCTGGGCAAACAGATCGACATCCCGGTGTTCAGCGACGAGAAGGGCAGCCCCCCCGCGATCTGCGAGGCGGCGGTGAAGCATGCCAAACACACCGGCCTGACCGCGGTCTTGTTGGATACCGCCGGCCGTCTGCATGTGGCGGATGACATGATGGCGGAGCTGGAGGAGATCCAGCGCAAGACGCATCCCACGGAGACCCTGCTGGTGGCCGACGCCATGACCGGCCAAGACGCCGTCCGGGTAGCCGAGGAGTTCAACGCCCGGGTCAGGCTGACCGGCCTGATCCTGACCAAGATGGACGGTGATGCTCGAGGTGGCGCCGCCCTCTCCATGCGATCGGTGACCGGCGTGCCGATCAAGTTCGTCGGTGTTGGGGAGAAGCTGGATGCACTGGAGCCCTTCCATCCCGAGCGAATGGCCTCTCGAATCCTGGGCATGGGCGACGTGCTCAGCCTGATCGAAAAGGCGCAGGAGAACTACAGCCAGGAGCAGGGCCAGAAGCTGGAGAAGAAGCTGAAGTCCGGGACCTTGGATCTGGAGGACTTCCTGGAGCAGATGCAGCAGTTGAAGAACATGGGGCCGCTCAGCCAAATCCTGGACATGATCCCGGGGCTCAACAAGCTGACGCGAAGTCCGGAGGCAGCTTCCGCGTTGGATGGGAAACAGATCGGAAGGGTGGAGGCCATAGTTCTGTCCATGACGCCCGAGGAGCGGCGCAACCCTCACGTAATCGGGGGTAGCAGGAAGCGTCGCATCGCCAGGGGCAGCGGGACGACTCCGGCGGACGTCAACCGTCTCCTCAACCAGTTCTTCGAGATGCAGAAGATGATGAAGGCGATGGCCTCGGGCAAAGGGCCCTTCGGCAAGGGTAAGATGCCGTCGGGCCTCCCCGGGATGTTCGGATAGATACCGCTAGACCTGCCGAGCCTGGCGGAGCGACTTGACGTAAAGAGCCGCACCCAGCACCAGGGGGCCTCCCAAACCCACCAGAGTACTGGTGGAGCGACGCCCCAGGGACAGCAGCAAGGCTGACGCGAAGAATGACACGGCGATGCCGGCCACGTAGCTGGAGGACGGCACCTGCTCCATTTTCTCCAGCAGCTTCTCCGTGGTGAAGGATGGGGTTGTTGGCTTATGTATTACCCGTTGCACTCGGGTCCAAGCCAACTCGGCTTGCTCACGAAGCTCACCCCGGCGCTTTCGGGCGCCGCCGGTAGTTTCCTGACCCCCAAGGCCCTCGTCGCCCAACCCTTCTGGTTCACCCATCTTCAGCCCCCTTATCTGTCATGATCCGCTCATAGGCCAGCGTCGTCGTGCACGTCGGCGGGTCGCAGAACCCATGCCATTGCACCGCTGCTACAGCTTTTCCCCCAGAGCCAGAACCCTCGCGGCGACGGCGTCCCCGACCTGGCTGGTGGAGTTGTGGCCGCCCAGGTCCGGGGTTCTGACCCGGCGCTCGCCCAGCAGTTCGCTGACCGCTGTTTCGACCAGCTTGGCGGCTCTCTCTTCGCCCAGATGCTCCAGCATCATGCCGCCCGCGAGAATCGCGGCCACCGGGTTGGCGATACCCTTGCCCGCGATGTCGGGGCCGCTGCCGTGGATGGGTTCGAACATGGAGGGGCCGCCCTGGGGATTGATGTTGGCGCCGGGTGCCATTCCCATGCCGCCCACCAGACCCGCGGCTAGATCGGTGATGATGTCTCCGAAAAGGTTGGGAGCAATCACTACCTGATATCGCTCTGGACGGCGCACGAAGAACATAGTGATGGCATCCACCAGGGTAAACTCCAGCTGAATCTCAGGGTACTCCGCGGCTACCTTCGAGATCGATTCCCGCCAGATATCGTACATC
>JAJYNT010000163.1 GCA_021786215.1 Chloroflexota bacterium
TCACCATCACCGACCGCACCATCGAGACGGTGATGATTGGGGTGCAGGGTCACTCCGCTGGGGCGGTTGTTCAGCCGCTCACGGATCTGTCCCTGGATGGTCTCCGGTACTATCGCGGCACTTCCGGGAGGGTGCTAGGAACCGAGGGCTATCTGTCGCGCACCGGCTATACGGGAGAAGATGGCTTCGAGGTGATCCTTACCGTGGGGGCAGGAAGGCAACTGTGGCAGCGGCTAAGTGCGGACATCGCAGGTGTGGGTGGGGCGTTGTGCGGACTGGGGTCACGGGACACCTTGCGGCTGGAGGCCGGGATGCCGCTGTACGGTCACGAGTTGGGGGAGGATACCAACCCCTACGAGGTGGGTTTGGGTCGGTTCGTCCACGCCGAGAAGGCCGAACTGGTCGGCAGGGAGGCGCTGCGTCGGATCGCGGCGGCCGGTCCGAGAAGACGATTGGTGGGACTAGAAGTTCCCGACAGGGCGATCGCACGGCAGGGGACACCGGTGATGGCCGGCGGTTCGGAGGTCGGGAAGGTGACGAGCGGCAGCTTTTCGCCGACCCTCGATCGCAGCATAGCGATGGCGTTGGTCAGTAGCGAGGCGGCGGCGGGCGCACTTCCTCTGGAGCTCTTGGTCCGAGGGGTTGCCCACGCGGCCTCGATGGTTAAACTACCGTTCTACGTGCGTAGAAGAAAGTAGAGGGAGCAGGAATGGTACCTCAGGATCTGCGCTACTCCAAGGAACATGAATGGGTGAAGGTCGATGGCGGGGAAGCCGTCGTCGGGATCACGGACCATGCTCAGGAGCAGTTGGGCGACGTGGTCTACGTCGAGCTGCCCGCGGTGGGCCAGCAGCTTCAGCAATTCAAGACCTTCGGCGTCGTGGAGTCGGTCAAAGCGGCCTCCGACCTGTATGCCCCGATCAGCGGCGAGGTAGTCGCGGTCAACTCCGAGTTGGGGAAGGCCCCGGAGAAGGTGAACGAAGATCCATATGGTGCCGGCTGGATGGTTCGGGTGCGGCTGAAGGACGGTTCGGAGCTGAACAATCTGCTGGACGCCGTCGCCTACGAGAAGGAGATCGCCGAGGGGTAGGGCTGGAGGTTATTGCAATGGATTTCGTCCCGAACACCGAGCAGGACAGACAGCTGATGCTCGAACGTATCGGGGTTAAGAGCGTGGACGAGCTGTTGGAGGTCGTTCCCGCCCAGGTGAGGCACCCAAAGCTGAAGCTGCCGGAGCCTCTAACCGAGATGGAGTTGATGGCCGAGTTGCGGGGTATGGCAGAGGAGAACGCCGATGCCACCCAGTACAGCTACTTTATCGGGGCGGGCTCATACAACCACTACATTCCGTCGGTGATCTCGCAGATGCTGCTGCGTAGCGAGTTCTACACTGCCTACACCCCGTACCAGCCGGAGATCAGCCAGGGCACTCTCCAGGCGGCCTTCGAGTTCCAGAGCATGATCTGCTCGTTGACCGGCATGGATGTCACGAATGCCTCCATGTACGACGGGGCCACGGCGCTGGCGGAGGCGGCCCTGATGGCCATTTCGGCCACCCGTCGCGACAAAGTGGTGGTATCTGGAAGCGTCCATCCAGAGTACAGGGCCGTCTTGAACGGCTACATGCAGAGTCGAGGGGTACAGGTGGTGGCGTCCGCCGTCAGACGGGAGGGCGATCGGATCGTGGAGGAGGATCTCGAATCGCTGCTGGACGGGGAGACTGCCTGCTGCATAGTCCAGCAGCCCGATTTCTTCGGGGGTGTGCGGGACCTCTCCTCACTGGTGAAGCGCACCCACGCCATGGGGGCGCTGTTCACCATTTCCGCCGATCCAATCTCCCTCGGGCTGCTGAAGAGCCCCAGTGAGTGGGGCGCGGACATCGCCGTGGGTGAGGGACAGGGCCTCGGATCGCCGATGAGCTACGGAGGGCCCTACCTTGGACTGCTGGCATGCAGGGACCAACTCATTCGCCACATGCCGGGGCGGCTGGTGGGGGCGGCGCAAGATCATCAAGGTCGGCGCGGGTTCGTCCTGACGCTGCAGGCCCGAGAGCAGCACATCCGCAGGGAAAAGGCCACCTCCAACATTTGCACGAGCGAGCAGTTGATGGCAACCGGGGCGGCCATCTATCTGGCGCTGATGGGCCCTGTCGGGCTTCGCCAGGCAGCGCAGCTCTCCTACGACAAGGCTCACTATGCCGCACGGCAGATCGCGGCCATTGACGGCTTCAAGCTGGTGGACAGAGGGCCATTCTTCAACGAGTTTGTCGTGGAGGGCCCTGGGACGCCGGCGGAGATCAATCGCTTCCTGCTGAAGCAGAAGATCGTGGGCGGCTACGATCTGGCCATAACGAGCCCTGAACTGGAAGGCTGCATGCTGCTCTGTGCCACTGAGACCAACAGCAGGGCCCAGATCGACAGGTTGGTCTCAGCGCTGAGCGAATTTGCATCGTCTGAAGGAGGGGCCATATGACCGAGCCCTTGCTTTCCGAGGTTTCTCGCCCGGGTCGAGTGGGGCATCAGTTGCCGGCCGGCGACGTTCCGGAGGCGGAAGGATTGCCCGCCGGGTTGCTGAGGGATGGCCTGGAGTTGCCGGAGGTGGCGGAGAACGAGGTGGTGCGGCATTTCGTTCATCTTTCCAGGATGAACTACGGCCTGGACACAGGGTTCTATCCCCTCGGGTCCTGCACCATGAAGTACAACCCCAAGATGGCCGAAGAGATCGCCAGGTGGCCCGGCTTCTCGGCGATTCATCCCTATCAACCCGAGGAGCTATCGCAGGGCGCCCTCCGGATGATGTACGAGCTCCAGCAGATGCTGGGCGAGATCAGCGGGCTCACTGCGGTTACCCTGCAGCCATCGGCGGGGGCTCACGGCGAGCTCACTGGAATGCTGATGGTCCGGGCCTATCACCAGCAGCGTGGCGACCTGAAGCGGACGAAGGTGTTGATCCCCGACTCCGCCCACGGGACGAATCCCGCGACCGCGACCATGTGCGGGTTCTCGACGGTGCCGGTAAAGTCGGATTCTCGCGGCAACGTGGATCTGGAAACGCTACGCTCCCTGGCGGACGAGGAGACGGCGGCGCTGATGCTGACGATGCCGAACACGCTCGGGTTGTTCGACGAGCACATGCTGGAGATATCGGAGATAGTGCACGGTTGCGGTGCCCTGATGTATGGGGACGGGGCAAACCTGAACGCGTTGCTCGGGGTTGCGAAGCCCGCCGATTTGGGCTTCGACGTGCTGCACATCAATCTGCACAAGACGTTCGCGACTCCCCACGGCGGCGGGGGGCCGGGGTCGGGTCCGGTGGCCGCGAGGGCGTTCATGGCGGACTTTCTGCCCGTGCCGGTGGTGCGGCGACGGGGAGACGGGGAGACGGGGAGACGGGGAGAGACAGGCCCCACCCCCGGCCCCTCCCCGCGGCGGGGAGGGGAGAAGGAGATCGGGGCGGCCGGGTCCTATTACCTGGAGTGGGAGGGTCCCCATTCCATCGGGCAGGTTCGGAGCTTCTACGGCAGCTTCGGCGTTCTGGTGAGGGCCTACGCCTACATTCGGGCGCTGGGGGCAGAAGGCTTGCGAAAAGTGGGCGAAAACGCTATTCTGAACGCGAACTACCTTCGTGCCCGGCTGCAGCAGGCTTACGAGGTGCCCTACCCGCGCTGCTGCATGCATGAGTTCGTTCTCTCCGGCAGACGCCAGAAGAGCCTGGGTGTACGGACCCTGGATATCGCAAAGCGGCTCATTGACTTCGGGTACCATCCGCCCACCGTTTACTTTCCGTTGATCGTGGAGGAATCCATGATGGTGGAGCCCACCGAGACGGAAAGCAAGGAGGCGTTGGATGCGTTCGCGGAGGCTATGCTTGCCATCGCGCGGGAGGCGGAGGAGAATCCAGAGATAGTGCGGGCCGCGCCCACCAACACGGTGGTGGGCCGGTTGGATGAGGCTGCTGCCGCGAGGCAGCCTAAGTTGCACTGGTAGAGTCCAGCTTCTAGCAAGAAGAAATGGGGGAGCCATGGGCCGACTGCTGGAGATCCAGGACCTAAGGACGAACTTCTACACCCAGGATGGGGTGGTGAAGGCCGTGAACGGCGTCTCGTACACGCTTGACGAGGGGGAGACACTCGGACTAGTAGGGGAGAGCGGGTGCGGGAAGAGCGTGAGCGCCCTATCTATCATGAGGCTGATCCCGCAGCCGCCTGGGAAGATCGTTGGCGGGAAGGTGATGTTCCAGGGGAGGGATCTCCTGACAGTGAGCGAGGATGAGATGAGGCGGGTCCGCGGGAAGGACATCGCCATGATCTTCCAGGACCCGATGACCAGTCTCAATCCGGTGCTCACGATCAAGCGTCAGTTGACCGAGGGGCTGGAGCTGCACCTGGGGATGGACGGGAACGCCTCGGGGAAGCGTGCTGTCGAGTTGTTGGATATGGTGGGCATCCCCTCGTCCAAGAGCCGAGTGAACGACTACCCTCACCAGTTTTCGGGTGGCATGCGCCAGCGCGTTATGATCGCGATGGCGCTCTCCTGCAACCCCAAGCTGTTGATAGCGGACGAGCCGACGACGGCGCTGGACGTGACGATCCAGGCGCAGATCCTGGATCTGATCAAGAAGCTGAGGAAAGAGTTCGGCACGGCGGTGATCATGATCACCCACGACCTGGGGGTCGTGGCGGGGCTGACGGACAAGATCAACGTGATGTACGCGGGGTACGTGGTGGAGAGTGCCCCGACGGACGAGCTGTTCAAGAACCCGCGACATCCATACACGCTGGGGTTGCTGCGGAGCATTCCAAAGATCAACGACGAGAGGCGGGAGAAGCTGATCCCGATCGAGGGGTTGCCGCCCGACCTGATTGACGCGCCGGTGGGGTGCCCGTTCGGGCCACGCTGCTCGTACATCACGGATAAGTGCCGCACGGAGAACCCGGCACTGGAGCCTGTGGCGAGGGGACATCACATAGCGTGCTGGGTAGACGTGAGGGGAGGGAACAACCATGGCAGTTGATAGTGTGACGGCAGAGAAACTGCTGGAGGTGAAGAACCTCAAGATGTACTTCCCCATCACGCAGGGGATCCTGCTGCAGCGGAAGGTTGGGGACGTGCGTGCGGTAGATGACATAAGCTTCTTCATCAGAAAGGGGGAGACCCTGGGGCTGGTGGGGGAGAGCGGGTGCGGGAAGAGCACCACGGGTAGGAGCATCCTGCAGCTGTACCGGCCGACCGGCGGGAGCGTGAAGTTCGGTGAGACCGAGTTGACGTCGCTGAAGGGTGAGGATCTGCGGAAGATGCGCCGGCGCATGCAGATGATCTTCCAGGACCCATACGCGAGCCTGAACCCCAGGATGACGGTTGGGGACATAATCGGTGAGCCGCTGGACATTCACCATCTGGCGAGGGGGAAGGTACGGCAGGAGCGGGTGCAGGAGTTGCTGCGGCGGGTCGGGCTTAACCCCTACTTCGCAAACCGGTACCCCCACGAGTTCAGCGGGGGACAGCGGCAGAGGATCGGAGTGGCCAGGGCGCTGGCGGTCGAGCCGGAGTTCATCGTGTGCGACGAGCCCGTGAGCGCGCTGGACGTGTCGATTCAGGCACAGATCATCAACCTGCTGGAGGAGTTGCAGGGGGAGTTTGGTCTGACCTACCTGTTCATTGCCCACGATCTGAGCGTTGTGCGGCACATCAGCGACCGTGTCGCGGTGATGTACGTGGGAAAGATGGTAGAGCTGGCCGACCGGAACGCACTATACCAGAAGCCGCTGCACCCGTACACGAAGGCGCTGATGAGCGCGGTGCCGGTGCCCGATCCTGAGGTGGAGGCCAGGCGGCAGAGGGTGATCCTGACTGGGGATGTGCCGAGCCCGGTGAACCCACCGAGTGGTTGCCGGTTCCATCCGAGGTGCCGGTACGCGAAGGACGAGTGCTCCAAGTCGGAGCCGCAGTTCAAAGAGGTGGAGAGAGACCACTGGGTGGCCTGCCACTACTGGGACCAGATCGGGTAGGAGTGGATGAAGAACGAGTACACCGCGGTAATTAAGCAGGATGGCGGCTGGTGGATCGGTTGGATTGAGGAAGTGCCGGGGGTGAACTGCCAGGAGCCAACCCGTGAGCAGCTCATTGAGACCCTGCGAGCTACTCTCCAGGAAGCCCTCGAGCTAAACAGGGAAGACGCACTTTCAGCGGCCGGCGATCGGTACTATGAAGAAAAGATCGCCGTATGAAGCGGCGCGAACTGCTCGCGCATTTACGGTCTCAAGGATGCGAGCTGCTTCGAGAAGGTTCCAGACACTCCTGGTGGTACAATCCCGCTCTGAACAAGCGGTCTGCAGTTCCGAGACATGCTGAGATCAGCAACGACCTGGCGAAGAAGATATGCCGGGATCTTGGAATAGCCGTAAGCGGATCGAAATGCTCGTGAACAACGCCGGCATCACCGGTGCTCAGCCTGAGGGAGAAAGGATCTCTTCCTGGTAGCTCTTATCTGAACTCGGGCGGGATCACGAGCGGCAAGGACCAGCATCCCGTAGCAGGCCAGGGCCTTGGGATCGGGATCATTCTTCGCGACCGAGTGCTCGATCAGACGCAACGGCCAGGTGTCGCCCTCGAAACCGAGCGCATAGCCGGCATTGCTCTCGACCAGTTCGATCAGCCGGTCGGGCAGGCTTCTTTTCGGTCGTACTCCGGATCAGGACTGGTGATCCAATTCTTGGCCCGCTGCCAATGCACGTTCAACCGGGCCAACGTCGCGCGGATAGTCTCACCGGTCACTCGCTCGGGCGAGATGCCCTGCTCGAAGCTGACCTCGGTGGCCAACTCCAGCGTACATAGGCTGGCCGGCTTGTCGAAGGCTCGCGGACTGGTGTGGAGCATGGCTCGCAGCTTCTCCAGGCGTTCCCCCTGGAAGGCAGCATGGATGGTGTGGGGGCGCGAGGAGCCCTCCTTCAGACACTCCAGCCCCCGCTCGTTGAAAGCGTGGATGGCGTTACGGATGGTCTGGCCGTCGCAGCCCAAGTTGTGGGCGATCTTGACAAGCCCGTCGACCTCACTCGACTTCCACGATCATCTCGATCTCCACCGGGATGTTGCCGGGCAGGGCAACCATCCCAACCGCCGATCGGGCGTGACGGCCGCGGTCCCCGAAGAGATCGACCAGAAGGTCCGAAGCCCCGTTGATCACCTGGGGCTGAGCGCCGAAGTCCGGCGCGGAGTTGACCATTCCCAACAGCTTCACGACGCGACGCACGCTGGAAAGCTCGCCGATTTCGGCTTTGAGCGAAGCCAACAGGTTCACCATCACAGATTCGGCGGCAGTGCGGGCCTGTTCTACGTCGAGCTCCTGGCCCACCTTTCCCTGCCATTGGGGTCCATTCTGGCGGTTTGGCCCATGTCCCGACAGGAAGACCAGGTTGCCGACGCGCACGGCAGGGACATAGTTGGCTATAGGGGTGGGCGGAGCCGGCAGCTCCATCCCTCTCTCTGTCAATCGTTCCTCAGGTGTCATCACAGACTCCTTGTTATGTAACTCATTCTCGAGTTGGTTGCCCCGCTCGACCTAGCGGGCATCGCGCATGTAGGCGACTATCTCATCCTTTGATCGCGCCGGCGGTCAGGCCGCTGATCAGGTACCGGTGAGTGACAATCGAAAAGAGGATCACCGGGAGCATGATCAGCACGCCGGCCGTCGTAATCTTGCCCCACTCCCAACCCGCGTACTGCATGAAGTTGACGACGGCCACTGGAGCCGTCATCATGTCGCCCCGCGTGAACAGCAACGCATAGAAGAACTCGATCCACGTCATGATGAAGGTCAACACGCCCACAGAGACCAACCCCGGCGCTGACAGAGGAATGACGATCCGCTGAAAGATCTGCCACTGTGTTGCCCCGTCCACAATCGCCGATTCCTCGATCTCTTGAGGGATCGTATCGAAGAAGGGGCGCAGTATCCAAATCGCCAGCGGTGTAGAGAAGGTCAGGTACACCAGTATGATGCCGGGATACTGATTGTTCAACCCCAACCGGATGAAGATATTGAACAGCGGGAGGGCAAACCCTATAGGCAGGGCCAAGCGCGCCGCCAGGATCCAGAACGCGATGGCTCCTTCCGCCTTGAAGCGATAGCGCGAGAGGGCATATGCAGCAGGGATACCGAAGAGCATCGCGAGAGCCGTGGTCGCGGAACTGACGATCACGCTGTTCGTCAGGTTTCGTCCAAAGCCGGAGGTCGACAGATCGACGTAGTTCTGGAACGTCCAGCCGTGTGCAAAATCGGGCGGCATTTGGAACAGGGCCTTTTCGGTCCGGAGCGACATCTGCACCATCCACAGAATGGGTATCAGAATCAGGAGGCATATCAGAATGAGCAGGAGTGAGTGGAGCAGGTTCCACAGTCCCGCCTGGAATCGTCTTTGAGGGGACACCTGTCGGCTGGTCATCGCTCTACTCTCCTCGACTCCACTGGATGTTACGCAGGATAAACGCGGTCAGGAGGATTGTAAACAGGAACACGATCAGGATCATCGCGCTGGAGTATCCGATGTAGGTGTAGCTGAAAGCCTCCTGAAAGGCGTAGTAGTTGGTCGGTTCCGTGGCGAAGCCCGGCCCGCCGTCGGTCATCACGTAGACCAGCGGGAAGGTGCGGATGCTATCGACGATCTGGAACAGAATGACGACGCTCAGGGTGGGCCGCAACATCGGGATCGTGACGTGGCGGATGGTTTGCCAGCCCGACGCTCCATCTACGTGCGCGGCCTCGAGGGGCTCGGAAGGTAGGGACTGCAGGCCGGCGTACAGGAGCAGGAAGCAGAAGGGGAAGAACTCCCACACGCTCGCGATCGCCACTGCGACCAGCGCCAACCGCGGGTTTGCCAGCCAGGTGAGCGGCTGGCCACCCAACGAAGTTACGACGTAGCTCAGTATGCTGACCGGTGGGGTGAACAGGATCCGCCAGATCAACGCGGCCACGATCGGAGGGATGACCATCGGGATGATAAGGATGCTGCGGCTGATCTCCATCAGCCAGGGGCTGCGGATACGCGATTTCAGGTAGATCGCGAGACTTGTCCCGATCACCACCTGGAGAGGAACCGTCAAAAGGGTGTATTTCACTTGCACCCAGAGCGAGTTGATGAATCGCGGGTCGTCGCTGACTAGACGGAGGTAGTTTCCCAGCCCTATCAACCGTAGCGAATCGGGCCTGGATAGGTCCCAGGAGGTAAAGCTGGTGGCGATCAAGAAGAGGATGGGCAGAATGGTGATCAGGGTTAGCAAGACCACACTCGGTACCAGCATCCGGGTGAAGAACTGCCTGCGCGCGGTCCGCCATCCGGCCCTTCCAGATGCGCCTGGAACTCGCTCGATCTGCTCGCCTGGGCGCTGGGTGAGATTCGTCTGGGTTTTCGTGATCATCGTTCCTATTCCATCATCACAGAGATGGCCGGATGGTCGGCAAGAGCCCCCATTGGTCGGGCTTGACGGGTCCGCCGACTCGTCAAGCCCGATGGTACTCGCCAAGAACGGTCGCAGACAACCCGGGAGCGGTGCGACGTCACGGCGAGATCTTGTACCCGGCAGCGGTCATGATCTGTACGGCGTCGTTTTGCGCCGCGTCCAGGGCAGCCTTGACACTATTCTGCTTGGATAGGATTTCGCCGATCGCTTGGCCCACCCGCGCGCCAATTTGCGGGAATTCGGGGACGACGCGGTAGGCGCACTTAGAGAGCTGTAGCGCTTTGGTGATCAGGTCGCCTGTGTTGATGCCGGCGATAGTGTACCTCCTGGCATATTCCGGTGAGGTGAGCACCGACTTGCGCGTCACCGCCGGAAAGTTGCCCTCTATGGCGGCTCTCTTCATCGTGTCCCCGGAGAGTGCCCAGGCGATGAATTGCCAGGCGGCATCCTTGTTCCTGGAGCTCTTGGGGATCATGAAGCCGTGAGTGGCGATTTGCGGGAAGCGCCCGGCGGGGCCGGCGGGTGGCAGGGCGAGTGCCATTTTGTCTGCGAACTTGCTCTTGGTCGGATCGAGCAGCGGGCTGAAGGTCCCCAGCGCGTCGATCCAGATGCCGGCCTTCCCCTGGCTGATGGCGTTCTGGCAATCGGGGGTGTCATAGATCTGCGGCCCTGCGATGCTGTACTTCAGGATGAGATCGGTGAAGTTCTGGGTTGCCTTGATCGCCGTGTCGCTGTTCAGCGTGGGCGTCAGGTCTTCAGGCGGATTACGGAAGATGTTGCCGCCATAGCCTTGCAGCCAGATGGGAAAGGGGAAGTGAACCCCGTCCTTTTGAGTCCGCATCACGTAGCCGTAGAAAGCGGGCGGCTTGTTGATCTTGCCCAGCACCTGTTCGAGATCGTCGAAGGTGTCTGGAGGTTTCAGCCCAGCGCTGTCCAGAACGTCCTTGCGGTAAATCATCTGTGTACATTCGGATAGGTACGGCAGGGCGTACTGCTTGCCCTGCCAACTGTGCGGACTGAGGAGAGCGGGAATGAAGTCAGAGGTGTCGTACTTGGACTTGGCGATGTAATCGTCCAGCGGTGCCTCCCAGCCCGCGCGCATCCAGCGCTGCGCCTTGATAAAGATGTTCTCCATTACGTCGTAGGAGGAGCTGCCCGAGCTTAGCTCGACTTCGGCTTGCTGGAGCATCACCGCGAAAGATACGAACTCCATCTGGACCTTGATGCCCGTCTGCTTCTCAAACTCTGGCAGGATCTTCTGGAGGTAGCGTTGATACAACATGTCCTGCAGGTAGGCCTTGATGGTGGTGCCTTTCAGGGGCATCGGGGTGGCCGCCTGAGCGGCCTGGGTGGCTGCCGGGGCCGGCGGCGCTGCCTGGGGCGCACAGGAGCTGAGGATCGCAGCAGCGCCGGTCAAGCCGGCAGCTCGCAGGAAATCGCGCCGGGTCAACTTCTTGTCCGAGTACATGAGCCCTTTTTCCTCCTACTTCAGATTCACGAGATGGACGTGCTGCGTCGGATACCGCTGTGCCCGCCCCTACTTCTTGGCCATGGCCTCCACGAACTTCGGATTGGCCCAAGAGTCGAACGGGATCGTCTTCTTCAGTTGATTGGTATCCACCAGGAACTTGGATTGGGAGCCCATGCTCACCTTGAAGGTGCCGTCCCGCGAGGGGATCTAGCGGCTGTTACTCATGTAGTGGGCAATCTCGTCCTTGTAGGCAAACAGCGCCGGCAGGCCGCCCGTGTGGATAAAGACCACGGTATCGTCCCGGGAAAGCCGCCCATGCCGCACATGGTCCACCAGCCCGGCCATGGCCTTCCCGGTGTAGATGGGGTCCAGCATGATCCCCTCTGTTCGAGCCACTAGCCGGATCGCCTCCAACCCTGCCTCCGACACCTTCCCGTACCCGGGTGCGGCGTACTCGTCGAGGTTGACGATCTCCTCGGGCCGAATCTCGACGGCCACGCCCAACCTCTGGGCAGCCTCGTTAGCGATGCGTGCCGTCTCCTCGAGCCGCCCCGGCTTCAGTGCCGCGCTGACGCCGATCACCTGGAACCCGGCCCCCAGCATCCGTCGCGCTAGCTCCAGCCCTGCTTGGCCCTTACTCCCCGAGCTCATATAGAGGTAGTCTGGTCTGGCTCCGAGCGCCGCCATCTGTTCGAGCGTCTCCAGCGTCGACAGAACGTAGGCCAACGCCGAGCCGAGCGCGAATGCGCCGGCATGGTTCATCACGTAGGGCCGGTGGCCGAGGCGGCGGTATTCCTCCGCCACCGCCCGCAGCGTCCGATCCATCTCTGCTGGGTCGTTGCTCTCGAGAAAACGGATCTCAGCACCCAGGACGAGATCGACCAGCAGGTTCCCCTGCCAGCCCCAATCGCGGTCGATGCGCAGCACCAGTACCGGCTTCATTCCCAGGACGTTCGCCGCGGCCGTCGTCTGGCGCGCTGAATTGGACTGGGCCTCCAGTCCGGCGATGAAGACGTCGACTCCCAAGTCGCGCGCCTCGGCCATGCGAAACTCCAGGTTTCGCGTCTTGTTGCCGCCAAAGGCCAGCCCGGTCAGATCGTCCCGCTTCATGAATATGCGCGGGCCTCCCAGCGCGGCCGCCAGCCGCGGGCACTCCTGCAGCGGCGTCGGCAGCGGAGTCAGCAGAACGCGGGGCACGCGATCTATCAACGCTCTAATCTGCTCGTGCGTCAGGGGTGGATGCGCCATTGCCTCAGAGTTCACCTCATGCCTCCTGTTTCACTTCGGGACATCATTGTCATCCTTGTTACTTGGCCAACTGCTGCATCCGCGGATCCAGCGCATCGCGGAGACCATCCCCCAGAAGATTGAAGGCCAGCACCGTCAGCGCGATAGCCACGCCAGGAAAGGTGATCACGAATGGGGCTGTCGTGATAAAGGTCCGGCCCCGACTCAACATGACTCCCCACTCGGCCATGGGGGGTTGCACCCCCAGGCCCAGGAAGCCCAACGAGGAGGCGACCAGGATGGCTGTGCCTACCCCCAGGGAAGCCTGGACGATGATGGGGGCCAGCGCGTTGGGAAGAATGTGCCTCAACAGTATCCGCAGATCCGAGGAACCGAGAGATCGAGCCGCCATCACGTAGTCGCGTCCCCGCAGGGTCAACGCCACCGCCCGGGCCAGCCGCGCATAGACCGGTGTGGAGGTGATCGCGACGGCGAGAATGACGCTCACCACCCCCGCGCCCATCACGCTGACCAACGCTATGGACAGGACGATACTGGGCAGGGTGAGTAACACATCCACCGCCCTTTGGATGACGGTGTCCCATCGCCCCCCAAAGTAACCAGCCATCAGCCCCAGAGGCAC
>JAJYNT010000068.1 GCA_021786215.1 Chloroflexota bacterium
AGATTACCACGAACTTCTGGCTGCAAGCGGCTGAACAGGCCATCGTTTTCTGCGTTCGCGGTGTACACTCGGCGGAGGTCGAGCTTGCCGCCTTCAGCTACTCCCTCGGATTCTTCCTATCGGAGGTACACCGGGGGGATCGGCTCCTCGGGCTCCGGGTTGTCGGATGCCGGCCGCAATGGTAGGGACGGTGGCTTGTTAGCCCCTTGTCGACGTCCCAAACGGGTGCTCACCCACTGCTGGAGGTCGTCCATCACGGTGTAGCCGGCGGGCACCACGACCAGGGTGAGTAGCGTCGAGGTAAGCAATCCACCGATCACGACAATGGCCAGGGGGGACCGGGTTTCCGCCCCCTCGCCCATCCTCAACGCCAGCGGGAGCATCGCGAATACCATCGCTGCCGTCGTCATCAGTATGGGCCGAAGGCGGGTGGGTCCGGCCTCGAGCAGCGCCTCGGTGCGGGAGTAACCACGTTTCCGGAGGGTGTTGGTGTAGTCCACCAGCAGGATGGCGTTCTTGGCCACCAGGCCGGTCAGCATGATCAGCCCCACCAGCGAGAACATGTTCAGGGTGTTGTGGGTGATGGCCAGAGCGCCGATGGCTCCCACCGAGGCTACCGGCATGGACCCCATGATCACGAGCGGGTAGACCAGGGAGTCGTACAGGGCCACCATCAGCATGAATATGAGCAGGACGGAGATGCCCAGCGCCTTCAGGAGATCGCCAAAGGCCTCCTCTTGAAGTTCGGTGTCCCCTGCCATGACGATCGTGTAGCCGGGAGGGAGAGACAGCTTGCTGATGGCCTGCTTGATGTCAGCGGTGATCTCACCCAGTGGCCGATCGGTGAGATTAGCCCCCAGCACGATCTGCCTGCCCCGATCCTCTCGCTCGATCTCGGCCGGACCTGCCACCGGCACCAGTTGGGCCACCTGGCTCAGCTTGATCTCGGTGCCCTGAGGCGTGGCGAGAGGGATGTCCGGTATGGAGGCAAGTTCGGACCGGTTGCCTGCGTGGGCGTAGAGGACCCGAATGTCCACTTTGTCCTCGTTCTCCCGCCGAAGCTCGGTGGCAACCGTCCCCTCGAAGGCGGTCCTCAACGCGGCCGCCACCTGAGCAGTGGTCAGGCCGAGGTCGGACAAGCGCTGCTGGTCGACCTGGACCCGCATCTCGGGTGCCCCCTCAGCGGCGCTATTGGTCACGTCGATCAGCCCGGGTGTCCGACGCATGATCTGCTCTACCTGCCCAGCGATGTCGGAAAGGGTGGCCATGTTGGATCCTCGAACCCGCAGCAAGACCGGTTGCCCGGTGTAGCCGACGATGCTGGGGTAGTCGATCCTGGTGTGCATGCCGGGGATGGCGTTGCCCATCTGCCTGACATCCTCTGCTACCTGGAAGACGGTGCGGGAGCGCTGGGAGAGCGGCTTCAGCCGGACGTAGATCCGGGCAGAGCGGTGCTGGGGCAACCCGTACTGGCCACCTACCCCAACCGTCGTGAGCAACGAGTCTATCTCCGGGATCTTGGCGATGCCCCTTTCTAACTGCTGGAGAGCCTGGTTAGTGCCATCGAGGGAGGTGCCGGGTGGCAGGTCGACGGCGACGCTGAACTCGCCCTGATCCGCGGAGGTCATGAACTCGGTGCTCACCACCTTGAAGCCGACGAGGGCGATGCCGGCGAAGAAGGCTAGAAGACCGACGAGCAGCACCAGCCACCGTAGTCGCAGGGCCTGACTCAGGAGACGCCGATAGTGGAGAGTCAGCGCCTGGTAGCCTGCCTCCCAGCGAAGCCAGATGAAGGCCAGGGGGGAACGCTCCTCTGAGTCCGCCGTTAGCCATCTGGAGGCCAGCATTGGGGTGAGGGTGAAAGAGACTATTAGTGAAAAGAGAGTGGCCACCACGATGGTGCCGCCGAATTCCCGAAAGAACTGACCCACCATGCCCGTGAGGAAGGCCACCGGGGTGTACACCACCACGTCTACCAGGGTGATCGCCAGGGCTGCCGCACCGATCTCGGCCCGGCCGTTCAAGGCCGCCGTCCATGGGCTTTCTCCCAGCTTCATGTGTCGGTAGATGTTCTCCAGCACCACGATGGAGTCGTCCACCAGAATGCCGATGGTGAGGGCCAATCCCATCATGCTCATCATGTTGATGGAGAAGCCGAACATCCAGATGGTACCCAGGGTGGCGATCAGGGAGGTGGGGATGGAGATCAGCACGATCAGGGTGCTTCTCCAGGTGTGAAGGAAGAGCAGTAGCACCAGGGCGACTATCAGCACGGCGTCTCTCAGGTTGGTCTGGACGCTGCTCAGGGATGCTCTCACGAACTCGGCACTGTTCATCACCGTGACGATCTGCACGCCGGGCGGGAGAGTGGGGGCCAAGGCGTTCAGCGCCTTCTGGATCCCATCGGCGACGGCCACGGCGTTGGCGGTCTTCTGCTTGTTGACCAGGATGGCGACGCCCTCCTGGCCGTTGACCCGGGCGATGAATTGCTGCCTCTTGAAGCCGTCCTGTACGGCCGCCACATCCTTCAGCCGGACGACGGCTTTTCCCGGGCTCGAAGCGACCACCAGGTTACCAAGTTCATCCAGCCGCTGGACCAGCCCGTAAACCCGCAGACTGTACTCTTGAGTGCCCTCCTGGACGTATCCGCTGGGGGCCGAGAGGTTGGCGGCGGCGAGAGCCGAGGTTATCTGGGTCAGTGAGAGGCCGTGGGCTTCCAGTTGCTGGCGGTCCACGGTGACGTGGATCTCCCGCTCGTGCCCGCCCTGGATCTGGACCGACGAGATCCCCTCCACAGTCTCCAGTTTAGGCCGGATTGTGTTGTCGACCAGGTTGTATAGGCCGTCGGGATTGCGGTCCCAGTTGGCCCCCATGACGAGGATCGGGTAATCGGCCGGGTCCTCCTTCGTTATGCTGGGGTCTTTGATATCGTCGGGCAGGGTCGATCGGATCTGGTTGACCCGGCGCTCGACATCCTGGATGGCGGCGTCGGGATCGGTTCCGTCCTTGAACTGCATCAGGATGATGGCGTAGTTGTCGCCGGAGGTGGACATAAGGTTCTTCAGGTTGGGGGATCCGGCGACGGCGTCCTCGATCGGCTTGGTGACCCGCGACTCGACCTCGCGGGGACCGGCACCAGGGTAGGTGACGTAGACGGCGACGTAAGGGAACTTGACACTGGGGAGGAGGTCAACGCCCAGGGCGCCGTAGGCGACGATGCCTCCCAGCATGACGGCCAGGACCACCATCAGGATCAGCAGGGGGCGGCGTATGGATAGGCTAGTTAGCCACATCGGGAAACCTCAGAGCGCTGGTCGTCGCGATCTGCCTGGGTTTGACCTATTCTGACCGCGGATTGTTTCAAGCAGTTGATGCTGATTCTATGGGACGTGCGGCCCGCTGGCAAGCAGGCTCTGCTGAGGCTCTTGCTACTGAACCGTTTCGCACTATAATGGGTGATGCAATGAAGCTCGCTATCTTTTCCCCGGGAGGATCTAAACTCTTCGAATGATCCCTGCATAGCCCGGGGACGTTCCACTTGGCGCGCGATCTTGTTCAGAAAACCGAGGAGGGTTCCAGAGAAATGCGGATCAACACCACCAAGCGGCTCCTGCAAGAGGGCAAGCCGGCGATCGGGACCTGGCTGAATTTGCCAGCTGTGAATTCGGCTGAAGCCATGGCTCATGCCGGATGGGACTGGGTGACCGTCGACATGGAGCATGGTCCCATCGACTTCGAGATGCTGAACAACATGTTCATGGCCATCGGCACTACCGATGCTATTCCGATGTGCCGCATCCCGGACAATGATCCGATCTACATCAAGCGGATTCTGGACGCCGGTGCCTGGGGCATTGTGGTGCCGATGGTCTGCTCTGCTGAAGAGGCGGCCAACGCCGTCAAATATGCTAAGTATCCCCCGGAGGGCATCCGGAGCGCGGGCGGAGGCCGGTGGCGCTTCTGGGCCGGCGCCGACTATCCCAAGTATGCGAACGACGAGATCGCCGTAATCGTGCAGATCGAGCATATCGACGCTGTGAAGAAGGCCGAGGAGATCCTTTCCGTGCCTGGTGTCGATGGGTGCTTCATCGGGCCGAACGATCTGGCCTGGTCGATGGGTTTGGGCAAGGGTGCAGGCGAGAAGGACCCGAGCCACGCCGAGGCGG
This sequence comes from Chloroflexota bacterium, assembly GCA_021786215.1. The sequence goes on from JAJYNT010000068.1 coordinate 4,167, forward strand.
TGGCCGAGGTGTTGCGCGCCGCGAAGAAGGTCGGTACGCCAGCCGGCATCCATTGCCGAAGCGTCGAAGAGGTGTCCATGCGGATCGAGCAGGGTTTCCAGTTCCTGGCCTGCATGAACGACATCAATTTCATGTTCAACTCGGCGTCCGCCGGGGTCAAGCAGATCCGCGAGCGGATGGCCAAGTAGTCGATCGGCGGGGGCGGGCTGATAGCCCGCCCCGAGCCCCGTCTATTCGCAGTGGCGTTCCCCGGTTGCTGTCCCCTCACCCATCCTGGTTTTCCTCTGTTTCGTCAGTTTGCACGAGAATCGGCGCTCCAATTCGTCTAACTCGCACACCTGTACCCCGTATCATGGCCAACCACCAGGCGTGCTGGCGTTTGATTTCGTGCATCGTGCACAGGAAGCTCCGGCCGATTTCTGAGCAGCGGGCACGATGAATTGACCGACTGGACGCAATACCATCCTGACAGACTTGGGAAAGTGTGTGGAGGGAACCATGGGAGCGATCAACGCGGCGGACACGGCGTGGGTTCTGATGTCGGCCGGTTTGGTCATGCTAATGACGCCCGCGGTGGGCTTCTTCTACGGGGGGCTCGTGCGGCGGAAGAACGTACTGTCGGTGATCATGCAGAGCATGTTCATTCTGGCCCTCATCAGCGTCCAGTGGGTGCTTTGGGGTTATAGCCTCGCCTTCGGCCCGGACCGATGGGGACTCATTGGGGGATTGGAGTGGCTGGGCCTTCACGGCGTTGGGCTACAGCCGAATCCGGATTACGCGCCGACCATCCCTCATCAAGCATTCATGATCTTCCAGGCGATGTTTGCCGTCATAACTCCCGCTCTGATCACGGGGGCCTTCGCGGAGAGGAAGAGGTTCAAGGCCTTCGTTATATTCACCCTGCTCTGGGCGACCTTCGTCTACGATCCACTCGCCCATTGGGTTTGGGGCAATGGTGGCTGGCTGAAGAACCTGGGCGCGTTGGACTTCGCGGGGGGGACGGTGGTGCACATCAGTTCGGGAGTATCGGCTCTGGTGGCTGCTCGTACGCTCGGTCCCAGGCTGGGTCTGGGGGAGGAGCCGATGGATCCGCACGACGCCACCATGTCGGTGCTTGGCGCCGTCCTGCTATGGTTCGGGTGGTTTGGCTTCAATGCCGGCAGCGCCTTGGCGGCCAACGGGGTGGCCGTCAACGCCTTCGTGGTGACCAACACCGCCGCGGCCATGGCGGCACTCACCTGGATCACCGTGAGCTGGGCTCACAAGGGGCGTCCCAGCGTGCTGGGGGCCGCCGCGGGCGCGGTGGCTGGATTGGTAGCCATCACACCGGCCTCGGGCTTCGTGACCGCTGAGGGGTCCATACTGATAGGGCTGGGAGCGGGAGTGGTCTGCTACTTCGCGACCCAGCTCCGAGAGAAGCTACGGGTGGACGATGCCCTTGACGTCTGGGGGGTTCACGGTGTCGGCGGAACGTGGGGGGCGTTGGCCACCGGGCTCTTCGCCACGGTGACGGTTAACAGCGCCGGTGCCAACGGGCTGTTCTACGGCGACCCCAGCCAGTTGTGGAAGCAGGCTCTGGCGGTGGCGGTGAGCTGGGTGTACTCGGCGGCCGTGACCTGGCTCATTCTGAAGGCGGTGGACGTGACGATAGGGTTGCGGGTGGCCGAGAGCGAGGAGGTGCTGGGACTCGATGCCACGCAGCATGGAGAGGCGGCTTATCAGCCGTAGAGGGCTGCGCGCCGAGCCTGCCCTCACCCGTCCTCGCTGCGCTCGGTTGGCCTCTCCCCCTGGGAGAGGCGGGTTCCTGGTGCTCCCTCTCCCCTTGGGAGAGGCGCAAACATGCCAGAGGGCATGTTTGTGGGGTGAGGGCTGAAGCTAACGATGAAAACCAAACGCGCCACTTCTCGGTACTGCGGCACCGATGGGCGCTTGCAGATCAACCGAAGTTGGGATAGAATAGGGCCGATTTGCAACTGAGTTGCAGCGGGCCAACGGCTGAATGGAGAACGGCGTTGTGCACCTCCACGGACACAGGAACACATCGCAGGCTTAGCCCCGGGGAAAGGGCGCGGATTGGACTGGCTCTCGAAAACAGGGGGCTTCGGCTCACTACCCAGCGAGAGGCGGTGTGCGAGGCCATTTTCGGGTGCCCCGGCCACATTTGCGCGGAGCATATCCTGGAGACCGTTTCGGATCGGCATCCCGACTTGCGGATGAACAAGACCACGGTGTATCGAGCCCTGGATCTGCTGCTTGAGTTGGGGCTCATCAGCGAGCACAAGTGTGGGGATGGGAGGGCTCAGTACGAGCCTGCTTCTCGCGGCCGGCATAGCCATCTCATCTGTCGCCAGTGCGGAGAGTTGCTGGACCTGGATGAGAGCCTGGCCGTTACCGTACGGGAGGGGTTGCGGGCTCTGCACGGCTTTCAGGCTGACCTGGAGAGCTATCCCATCTTTGGGCTATGCGCTTCCTGCCGCGACTAGCTTTTTCTGTGCGAGTGTATTGCAACTGTGTTGCATTCTGAGCGTCCGACCTTGAGGCCTGATGAAGCGAGCGGCTGCACTGTTACTCGATGCCGACTGGCCCTGGTGGTGGTCGTGAGGCCTAGCAAGTGTTTGCCCCAGTTCGACTACTCATGCTAGAAAGGATGGTCCAACTTCGATGCACATTCCGGATGGATACCTAAGTCCGGCTACCTGCGCGGTCGCGTACGGGGCGGCCGTTCCATTCTGGTACCAGGCGAGCCGTCGGGTCAAGGATGCACTCCGAAGTCAGTCGGCCCCGTTGATCGCCCTTTTCGCGGCATTCAGCTTCACCGTGCAGATGTTGAACGTCCCGATACCAGGAGGCACAACCGCTCATGCCGTGGGTGGGACCCTGATCGCGGTGGTGCTCGGTCCCTGGGCTGCCGTGGTTGGGGTGTCCACGGCCTTGATCATTCAAGCCCTCTTCTTTGGTGATGGCGGCATCACCGCCATAGGCGCCAATTCTTTCAACATGGCCATAGTCCTGCCGCTGACAGGCTATACCGTCTATCGGCTGGTGGCCGGTAAGGCGCCATCGCCGCGGAGGCGTGTCTTGGCCGCGACGTTCGGCTCTTACGTGGGGATCAACGTTGCCGCTCTGCTCGCTGGGATAGAGCTGGGTGTCCAACCGATCTTCTGGAGCGAAGGTGGAAAGGCCCTGTATAACCCTTATGGGTTGCAGGTGACGGTCCCCGCGATGATGCTGGCCCATCTGACTGTCGCGGGCTTTGCCGAGGCGGCACTGACCGGGTTAGCCGTGGCTTATCTGCTGCGCACACATCCGGACCTCTTGAGTGGGGCCGCGATGGAGGGTTCGCCACATCAGATGGGTAAGAGCGGGTGGGCACTGGTTGGGATTCTGGGAGTCCTGGTAGTTCTCACGCCACTGGGACTTCTTGCCCCAGGGGGAGCCGACTTCGAGTGGGGCGCGGAGGAGCTGCAGGGCATGGTTGGCTACATCCCGGCGGGGCTAGCCCGCATGACCGACCTCTGGCAATGGGCACCGCTTAGAGACTACCAGTTCGCTGGAACCGGGGTGGAGGGCTCTCTCTTGAATCAGCTGCCGGGTTACCTACTCTCGGCAGTGCTGGGCGTAGCTTTGATCTTTGCCCTTTTCCTCGTCGCTCGGATAGCTTTGACCCGTAGGACCACTCATGGCGGCTAAAGATGGAGGCGATTTCGTAGCCAAGACCCTGGCGGGCATTACCGGGGCGCTGGAGCGAGCGGTGTTCAACGAGGAGCAGGCTCGTCTGCCGGGGCTCTTGCAGGGCATTGATCCTCGGGTGAAGATCATCGGAGCAATCCTTCTGCTGTTGGTTACCGGCTTGATCCATCACCTGGAGACCATGGGCGCACTCTACGCCGTGATACTGTTGCTGGCGTCGGCCTCCCGCCTGCCGCTTTGGGGCTTTGTCAGAAGGGTGTGGTTTGGCATCCCGATCTTCGCCGCCGTCGTGGTGTTCCCATCTCTCTTCCTGTTGCCGGGCAGACCGCTGCTGGTTCTGCTGGATCTGCCTCCGGTCTGGCTTTCGGTCACCGACAACGGCCTCGCTAGCGTGGTGCTCTTCGTGGCTCGGGTTGGCACATCCGTCTCGTTGGCGCTGCTGCTGGTGTCCACCACTCGTTGGACCGATCTGGTTCGAGCGATGCGGGTGCTCAAGGTGCCCGAAAGCTTCGCGGTGGTGTTGGGGATGACCTACAGGTACCTGTTTCTACTCTTGCGCGCGGCCGATAACCTGTTCCTTGCCAGGGCTAGCCGGACTGTCGGGGCAAGCAGCGGAGGGGAGCGGCGTCGCTGGGCGGCCGCAGCGACGGGCACGCTGATGAGCAGATCGGTCAAAATGAGCGGCGATGTGCTGCTGGCAATGCGGGCCCGTGGCTTCGACGGGGAGATCAGGTCCAAGGGTTTCGGCAGGCTGCGAGACGAGGACCGGCTGATGCTGGTGATGGGGGTAGTCCTGGCCTCGGCATTGCTGCTTGCGGATCGATGACGATTTCACCGTCCACCTCTCGTGTTGTGGGCTGCAGCTACATTTTCTTCGCTCGGGGGAACCATTGAGGAGCGAGCTAGGATCCGTCTATCGGTTGTCGGGGGTGTCATACTCTTACCTGTCACGCTACCCAGCTGTGGCAAGTGTGGACTTGGATATTTGCCGGGGCGAGAGCGTGGTGATACTGGGTGCGAACGGATGTGGAAAGTCCACCCTGCTCAAGATCATGGATGGACTGATCAAGCCTGACGAAGGGCGCATCGAGGCCTTCGGTGAGGACATCACCGGTGTCGTAGACGATGTGGCGGCTTCTCGACGGCTGCATCGACGGGTGGGGCTTGTTTTCCAGGACTCCGACGTGCAGCTCTTCTCTCCCACTGCATGGGACGACGTCGCATTTGGTCCTCTCCAAATGGGGTGGGAGGCTGACAAGGTGAGCCATCGGGTCGAGAAGGCCCTGGATGTGATGGGGGTCGTTGATCTCGCCCAAAGGGCACCCTACGAGCTATCAGAGGGTGAGAAGAAGCGAGTCGCAATCGCCACAGTTCTGGCTCTGGACCCAGAGGTGCTTCTACTGGATGAGCCCACGGCAAGCCTCGATCCTCGGAGCAAGGCTGTGCTGATCGATCTGCTCCATCGGCTGGGGGAGGAGGGGATAACGATAGTCACCACCACCCAGGAGTTGGAGGTTGCTCCTGAGGTCGCGGAGCGTGCCGTGGTTTTCGGGGACAGGGAGCGCCGGCCGGTTGCCGAAGGACCAGTGAGACTGCTGCTGGAGGACACCGATCTGCTGGTGACGGCCAATCTGGTCCATCCGTTGCTCGTGCATCGGCCGGCACTCAGTTCGTCCTGAAGGTGTAGGTTGAGACGGGGTAGCCCCGACCTGCTCCGTAGCGGCGCAAGTCTCTTTGCTCTCGATTCGTGTTCTGGGTCTCCGGCGTGGGTGGAACCCGTCAGGACCCCGCTGCCTTCCGCAAGGAATCCACCGCGTCCAGTTCTTCCCAGGGCGGATTGAGGTCGGTTCGCCCGAAGTGACCGCCCACGGCCAGCTTCTGGTAGAAACGCCCTCCTCTCTCCCTTGGCAGGTGACGAAGCCTTAGCCGCTCCTCGATGGCGTGTGCGCGAAGGTCGAAGACCGCCGCGATGATGTCGGAAAGCTGTTCATCGGGAAGCATTCCCGTGTCGAAGGTGCGGGCAGATACGGTTGTCGGTCGAGACTCCCCGATAGCGTAGGAGAGCATCAGTTCGCACTCCGAGGCCAGACTGGCTGCCACGACATTAGTCGCGACGTGCCGGGCCGCGTAGCTGGCGGCGCGGTCCAGGCGACCTGGATCCTTCCCGCTGAGTGCATGTCCTCCGTGGCGCGCCGCACCGCCGTACGTGTCGTCGGCGCTTTTCCGCCCAGTGTGGCCGACATCCCGAGCCGGCCCTGCAGCTTCCATGGCTCCACCCGGATTGATCAGCAGACGTGTGGACCCGTCCGGCTCGATTTGCATCTGCTTGAATGCAGGAGTGAAGGCCATAGCGTTCAATGCACCCTTCAATTCGACAGGGTTGCCCAGGTACTGGAGTTGAGCGACGATAGTGTCGATCCGAACGGGTCGACCGTCCAGGTACTCCACTGTGACCAGCAGGTTACCGTCTGGGCCAAGACCGGGGATGGCTCTCCGAACGGCCAGATCGCCGATGCCGGTGGCCAGGTGGTGCGCCAGTTGGATGGGCAAGGGCATCCGTTCCGGTGTCTCGGAGCAGGCATATCCGAAGACGGTGGTCTGGTCCGCGGTTGCGCTGTCATCCGCCGCTGCCATAGCATTGGGGCCAGTTCGGAGCCGGGAAGGGGCCATGGCGCTGGACTGAGCCAGAATGGCGCACCGGCTGGCGTCCATGTCTTTCGGGAAGTAGCCGGTTTCCGCGATGGTCTTGCGCACCACCCCGGTAGCGTCCACTTCGCCCTCGGTGGAGACGTCGGTTACCAAGAAGACGACTTGCCCCGCCGCGGCGGCCTCGGCTTGAACCCTTGTGTCGGGATCGGCGGCCAGGTAAGCGTCCACCAGGGCATCGGATATCCTATCGCACAGCTTGTCCGGATGGCCCAGCAGGACCGAGTTTGAAGTGAAGAACCGTCTTTGAGTCATGCTGCCTCCTCCAGCAGAAGCTGATCTTCCGATTGGATCACCTGCCGCGCCTGCGGAGCCCCTTCGATGCTCCGCAGGACCTCGATGGCGGCGATCGGAATCAGGGCGCCGCCCAGAGAGACAAGTCCGTCTACCAGGCCGAGAGGGGCAGTCCTGAGCAACGAGCGTAACGGTGGCAGCATGAATACCCCGACCTGCAGTAGCGCGGAGATGCCAACACTCAACACAAGAGGTCGGCTCAGGCTGCGCTCGTAGCTCAGTGCCGGATGGGTGCCCGCCCTAGCCAAGGCCACGTGCAGCAGGTCGGCGAGGGCTAGGCTCCAGAAGGCCATGCTTTGAGCTATTGGACTCCGACCGTGCCGGAGGATGCCGATCCCATAGCTGGCCGCGGAGCCGGAGGAGAGGACCGCGGATTCCGCGAGAATACGGCGTCGAAGCGAGTTCGATATTATCGGCTCCCTGGGAACCATTGGGGGTTGGCTCATCAGGTCCGGGTCGCGAGGCTCCATCGCTAGACCCACGGCTGGTGCGAGGTCCGAGATCAGGTTCAGCCAGAGAAGCTGCCCTGGGGTAAGGGGAGCAGGAAACCCTAGGGCGACGGCGGTGGCTACGGTCCAAACCTCGGCGCCGTTCGTGGCCAGCAGGTAGTGGAGCACGCGCCTGACGTTTGCTCGGACGAGCCTCCCCTCTTCTACGGCATCCACCATGAGAGAGAAATCGTCGGTGGAGAGCACAACGTCGGATATCTCCCTGGCCAGTTCCGTGCCGCGCTGGCCCATTGCTACCCCCACATCGGCGGCTCTGAGGGCCGGGGCGTCGTTCACCCCGTCTCCAGTCATCGCCGCGACCTCGCCATTGGCCTGGAGCGCCCTCACGATGTTCAGCTTCATCTGTGGGGGCGTACGGGCGAACACCTCGACATTGCCTACCAGTCCTTTGAGCACCTCAGGGTCCATTTGTGCCGGATCGCCCGCCTCCAGGACGTGTATGGGGTTCCCCTTCTCCAGACCGAGCTGCCTAGCTACTGCCGAGGCGGTGGCAGCCTGATCTCCCGTGATCATAACGGTTCGGATACCTGCTCGTCTGAGTGCCTGCACTGCCATTGGGGCCGAGACCCGTATCGGATCGGTCAGCCCCGCTAGACCACACCAGGTGAATCCGTTGGAGAGATCGGCATCGCCGTACTGCTCCGGCAGTTGTCGTTGTCCGAAGGCGAGCACACGCATCGCTCTGCCAGCCATCTCGGCGTTGCGCTGGCGCAGAATTGCCCTGCGGCTGTTGTCCAACGGCACAGCCTCACCGTGTATCAGGGCTTTGTCGCAGATCTCGAGCAGTTCATCCGGTGCGCCCTTGCTCAGGGCGACGAGACCGCCAGGTCCTCTGTGAACGGTTATCATGTAGCGTCGACCATCGCCCCGGTCCCTGCGGTCGATGCGGGGATAACTTCGTCGTAACTCATCTGCTTCGAGGCCCGACTTCATGGCGGCCACCAGCAGGGCTCCCTCCGTGGGAGAGCCGTCGACGCGGATCTCATCAGCCTGGCGTCCCACGATCTCGGCGTCTGAGCACAGCACACCGATCTTCAATAGCTCTTCGAGCGTTGGATCATCGCTTCGTTGGATTGGACGACCATCTACTAGAAGTCCACCTGAGGGTGAGAGTGCGGGACCGGTGACGTGGATCCTCTCACCATCCACCCGGATTTCTCCCACAGACATCCGATTCTCGGTGATGGTGCCTGTCTTGTCCGCACACACCACCGTGATCGAGCCCAATGCCTCCGCGGCACGCAG
>JAJYNT010000051.1 GCA_021786215.1 Chloroflexota bacterium
CCGAGCCGCCATGGACTGCCTCCGGTTCACGCTCGCGCTGCACTCTCAAGGTTCACGATTGGTTCTCGCGAACGGGCGGCCTTTTGCCGAATACGCATACACAAGATACCAAGCTTATGGCCCAAACCCATTCTCAGGAAGCCTGGGTCGATCCCGGCGAGGGCGTAGAGATGACGGCCGCGCCGGAGGTGAAAGATGGCGCGTCCGCAATCACCGCGGAGGAGCGCCTTCAGCGTCTTCAGAACACAGTGGTGGCTCACCTCGCGACTCAGGCCGGCCCTCAAGGAAAGTATGGCAGGAGTGGCCGGCAGCGCTTCTCCGAACACGTCGGACTGCTGATTGATTAGGTCCAGCACCTCGTCTCGCCCCTGGTTAGCAAGGACCCTGCTCAAGTTGTACCCGTGGGTGCGGTTGGCAGCCAGAGGCTTGGGGACAAAGGTGAACCCGAGCCGATATGCCATTCGCACGATGAATGCCCAGTCGTCCCAGTAATCCTCACGCCACAAGCCCATGGCCAGCATCGCTGAGCGCCGGAACAATAGGCTCACAGGGTTGCACCGGAGCGTCGTCATCTGCCAGATGAGCGCTTTTTCCCCCGCGAGAGTTAGTTCGGACGTGGATGCGGAAATGGTGTCGATCGGGCGAAGCTGCTCGTCGACGCGGTAGAAGGCACACTGCGCGAAAGCGACGTCCGGGTGTGTTCCGAGCACGCCAAGCATCTCCGCGAGGAACCCCTGGCAGAATACGTCGTCGTCGGGCAGGAGTGCGAAGAACTCCCCCCGAGCCCGCCGCACGCACTCGTTCCAGTTCCGTGGCACCCCTACTGTGGAAGGGTTCCGGAAATACTTGATTCGAGCATCGGCAATGCTTGCCACGACATCGGCGGTGTCGTCGGATGAGCAGTCGTCCACGACCACTATCTCGAAGTCCTGATAGGTCTGTTGCAGCACGCTGAGAATGGCTTGCCGCATTAACTGCGCACGCTGAAAGGTGGGTATTCCTACGCTGACAGTCGGCGACAAGAACTTACTCCACGAACCAGTTCATACATCGACGATTTGCAGGATCTGTCGCAGCCGGTCTGCGTAGGTGTGTCCGTGGCTCGTGATATGCTCGTGGCCGGCGCGAGCGATGAGTGCGCGCTGCCCAGGGTGTCGCAAATAGTAGCGTGCCTTGTCTAGCAGCTCTTCCGGGCTGCTGAAGAAGGCCACTTGCTTGTCTTCTTCGAATAGCTCCAGGTGTTCTTCTGTTCGTTCGGCCAGCATAAACGCGCCGCACGCCGGGATCTCGAATGTTCGCATCACGTGACCGTCTCGATTTGCCCGTCGCACCAGGCAGAGCCCGACACTTGTGCCGCTCAGAGCGTATCGATAGTCCTCGCCGTTTGCGAATCCCCTGTAGTACCGGCGGTACTGGCGATGTCGGTGCCACGAGCCGCCGTAGAGGCACAATCGTATGCTGCTATCTTCGGCAATCGGGTGCAGGCACTCCACACGGTCGCGATCTGCACCGCCGATGAACACAACATCGCTCAGCCAGCGCTCCGCTGTCTCCATTGAAGGGATCTGCGGGAAGTGTAGCGCTGGATCGTAGGCAAAACGCACGAAGGCCGTGCGCTGAGCGCCCGCTTTCAGAAGATCGGGGATCACGGCACGCTTGGTGGAGACGTACAGGTCGTAGACGGGAATCGCTTCGATCGCGTCGCGCCGTCGGTGAGTCGGATTGAATGGATCATCGGTCATATAGTTGACCAAGGCGGCGCCTGTCCTCTCCCGAATCCCTCCCAGCGTCTTGCCGTTCGCGTGTGCCAGTCCCGTGACCAATACCACATCTGGCATGAAGGCGCACGCGGTATCCAGCAGGTGCTCATTCAACAGCCGATACTTCAGGGGCTTTTGTCCCCGAACGTAATAAGCAAGCTTGTGGAAAATGGTGGGGGCCACCGAGTATGGTCGTACATCGAAAAGACGCGCCGTGTGTCCCAGCCTTTTCACTGCTCGCTGGAACACCGCTCCCAGATGGTAGCTCTCCCCGAAGCCGATGACGAGAACCCGCATGCTCATGCCTAGGTCCTACTCGCTAGTGCTCGGGAGTATTCCTGGAGGACCTGCTCTCCATATGCGTCCCATCCCCCGAGTGCTTGGATGCGACGCAGCGCCGCGCGCCCCATCTGGTCACGCACTTCGGGGTTCTCGTACAGGAAAAGCACCTTCTCGCGGATGGCCGCAGGGTCGCGGATCGGCACCACGAATCCTTCCACCGCGTCGCTGAACAGGTCCCGACCTCCCGTGTTGGCGGTGGCGATCACCGGCAGACCGCAAGCCATTGCCTCACCCATGACCAGTCCGAATCCATCCTCGACTGATGGAAGAACGAAGACGGATGCCCGTGAGTAGTGGACGGCGAGCTCGCTTCGAGGTTTCGGCCCAAGGTATCGAAGACCGCCGGAGTACCGCGAAAGAAAACCATCGATCTCGGGCAACTTCGGTCCAATCAACACCAACTCGAAGCGGGGGAGTCGCAAGGTGGCCACAGCCTCGAGAAGGTAGGGGAGGCCCTTTCGGATGGAGAGGGATCCAACATAGAGCACGCGAAAGATGTTGTCTGGCTTCCCCAGAGGGCGGAACCGGTGCTGGTCTGCCCCGAGTGGGATCTTGACCAGCTTGGAGGCGGGTACGCTGCGCTCTGCGAAAGACTCCCAGGCAAACGTGGACTGGACGGTGATCAAGTCGCTGGCCTCGTATTCGGCGAGCTCCTTTTCCAGAATGCGGGAATCCCCCGGAGAAAAGGGCAGGCCCCATCGGCCGAACTCTTCACGCAACAGATCGTGCTGATACTGAATGTGCGAAGAACCCCTATCCAACACTGTCAGCGCTCCGTAGCGATCCTTGGCTACTTGATGCGCATGCAAGCCATACCCAGACAAGCACTGCAAGACATCGCATGGTCCGACCTTGCTGGCCACCCAGTGGTCGAACAGATCTGTGACTACCCAGTTCATTGCGTGCCCTACAGTGGGCAGCCCGAACAGCCTAGCGACGTAGGCGGGTGCCAGAAATATCGGCTGCCGGCAGACTTTGTGCGCCGGGAGCCCCGGCGTCCTCGATGGCGGCAAGCCAGTGTAAAAGGACCCGAGGCACTCGAGTCGCAGCATCTGCCGGGCAAGGTCCAAGGGATGAGTTCCGATCAGGCCAGAAACGTTGACTACGATGCCACCCTCACGGTCGCTCATCCGTAGGCGCTCGCCTCGCGCGCGAGCACTACTGGTCACCGTCGCGCCTCGACGTAGATGCTCTCATCCTCCCGTTCTCTGAGGTTGAGCTCGCCTGGATCGGGGATTGTGGTGGCACCCGCAGGCAGCTCCACCACTTCGCGAAAGCTGCTCGTTTCGAGGAGATGCACGACGGTACGGCGATCGTACATCCACTTGTGACATCGCGAACCAACCAGGAGAAATCGCAGCGTTGAGAGCAGGCCTCGATAGCTGCCCTCGTCGGCAAGGTGCGTGGCCGCCACAAGACCATCCGCATCAATGTGCCCATCGACGTATGCGCGGGCTATCTTCGCTAGGTCGGGTACGGCAAGCCGAAAGACACCACCGGGCACGAGAACTCGCCTGACCTCAGCCAGAAACCGCCTTGTCTCCACACGGTCAAGATGCTCCAGCACGTGCGAGCTGTAGGCGACAGAGACCGATGCATTGGGCAGCGGGATTCGCCTGACGGCATCTGCCCAAACGATCTTCCGCGCTGCGGCCACTCGCGCGAGCGCCAGTTGACTTTCGGTTATCAGTCCAAGCTGGGATAGGAGTTGCGCGAACCCCAGATACTTGCCGATCCGCACGCTCAAAGAATTGTCGAAGTTGAGCCAGCCGGGAGTGGGAGTGTGCGCACACCCGATGTTGATTCTAACCACACGGGACCTCCTGCCTCGCCAGGTGATGTGGGTCGTGGATGTCTTGTAGGGCTTTCACGATCCCCTCCACACAGGCTTGGTAGTTCAACTTGGATACACGACGCTGGGCTGCTCCACCCATGTTGAGGCGCTTCTCCGGATCGCTCAGCAAGCCCTGCAGCAGTCGAGCCAACCCAGGCACATCGCCCACTGGGTAGACGTAGCCTGTCACATCGTTCTCGATCAGGTCGCGTGCCGCGCCAACCATGTCTGTCGTGATGACGGGCATGCCGAATAGCATTCCCTCGTTCACGACCAGCCCCCAGGTCTCGAACGCGGAGGGCAGCACAAGCACGTCTCCACACACGTAGCATTCTGGGAGCTCAGTCTGGTTCTTGAAGCCGACCAAACGCACGTGGGGTAGTTGCTGAGCGGCGAAGAAGTCCTCGAGCTCACTCCTAAGCCGACCTTCGCCTATGATGAGCAAGCCTGCGCTGGTGCCGGCCTCCACCAACTGTTGGTACGCCATGGCCAGATCCATTGGACGCTTGCGTTCGATCAACTTGCCAGAGAACGTTATGACCGGAAGGGCGGGCGGGAATCCCAGTGCCTGTTTCAACTCGGCTCGGCGGGGCCTCAGTTCCTGGCACTTGGCCGCAAAGTAGTCGTTGTCGACACAGTATGGTGTCTGATACATCTTCCGCCAGACTACCCTGTGCTGCATGTAGAACTCGCGGTTCGCCGAGCCGATCACGAGGAAGGCGGCTGTGCCATGAAACAGAAGATTCAGGAAGAGCCGCTTAGCCACCTTCAGGCCTGTTGCGCGAGCACGCAATAGTTCTGACTCGGTTCGCAGTAGCACAGGAGTGCGGCTGATCCACGCCGCCAGGTAGGCCAAGGCTGAGAAAGGCGTGGCGTAGCCGTGGATAAACACAGCGTCGTATCGGTTGCGGCAGAAGTCCAGAATAATGTGGGAATACGCTGCGAGCCGTGAAGACTTGGTAATGGGTTTGGTGCAATGTGTGAGGAACACGGAACGGTACCCGTCCAGCAGTGGACGATCCCAGACGACGGGGATCCCGAAGTCGGGATCCACTGTATTGGCCAGGCTGGAATCATTGCCATAGTACACCGTCAGGTCGATGGACGGGTGGCGTGCCAACTGCCGGAAGAGCGGTGCCTGGTACTGAACCGGGTGTGACGTGACAACGACCAGACGGTAGCGTTCAACGGGCGGAGCGGTCAGTTCGAGCGTCTCCTTCATCGGCCGGCGGCCGAACCTCCAGCAGCAGCATATTGTCCCACAGCACTTCCCTGCCGGATTTCCAGTTCATCAGTGTGATCAATAGGAACTCTGCGTCGTCCGGTACTCTCAGCATGCCGGCGTAATCCCTGCCGCTCCCATTGGCGTTTCCCTGAATTGGGATCTCAGCCAGCACCTCGTTCTTTCGGGCGTCTAGCCAAGAGACAAAGATGTGCGGGTTGCCGCTGTGGGAGTTGTCAATCCAGGCGCTCCACATCAGCCAAGTTCCTGGCCGGGTTTTAACGAGACTGGACACCTTGCAGTCGGCGGAGCCCGGACGCGAAGGGGGCGAAACCAAGACCGCGGTCTTGCGCTGACTTCGAACGAGGTCCCGGCGTTGGGCGCAGCACCCTTCCTGATACCATCCGGCCAATTGCGGCGGGCTCCAGTCCAAGCCCAACTCGAATCCCCCGTTGGGCAACAGATTCCAGGCTACCTGGGTCTGTCGCCGAGTGCCCCCGGTCGTATCGCGCCAGAAGGTGTCCACGGTGACCGGCAGTCCCAGTTCCAGACCTGCCCAACCACGCAATGCAAAGCCTTCCAGTTGCCATCGTTCCGACACAGGGATTGGCGTCTGCCAACCCAGCTGATCCTTACGTCCTGCCAGTACCAATGGAGCCGGGGCTGGCGCTGCAGACTGCTCGGCCGCAAGGCGAGATGACTCGTAGGGTGCGGCATGCGCCAGCACCTCCCGATAGCGCTCTACAAAGCTATCTGGCCAAGGGCCCGGCCGAAATGCCACAGCCCGCTGGAATTGCTCCAGAGCCTCTCGCCAGGATTGCCGCTGCATGGCTCCCATTGCAAGCCCGTATCGATACTCCGCTGGACCTGCAGGCAAGGATGCCCATGTGGTTCCGCCGCACACTGTCTCGTCGTGAGGCTCTGCCTCCAAACCGAGGGCAATCGCCCTATCACGGTCGGTGGCTTTCAGGAGGGCTAGCGCTGCTTCTTCTGGTCGCCCAGCCGTAATCGCAACCTGGGCGACCAGAAGAGGGTTCAGAGAAGTTTCGACATGCTGGCTCAGCAACTTCTCCGCTCGAGTCGAGGGAGAGTTCCCCAGTGATGAGTGGTCAGCCTCTGCTGCACGCTGCCTGTCGGACTCAGCTACGTAGTGCATCAGGATCAGGCCATCCAGATTTCGGGCAGAGGCCGAGCAAGCCTGTGCTAGGACGAGGCTAGCTATGCCTACGAAAATGGATGCCGGCCACGGTCTCATTGCAGGCCCGCGTTGGAGGGGTGAAAGGCGGAACCGCGCCACACGCTACCGCCCTTTCGACACATCCTGCTTCGATGCCTCTACAGGTGATGCGCTATGACGAGGGCCGAGCTACCCGATTTTGCTCAGCTCGGCCTCATGGATCTCCATGGGAACCAGCCGTCTCAGCAGGGTGATGAAAACCCGCGAGCGGCCGGAGGGCGAGAGCCGCCGGTCGAAGGCGGCCTCCAGCCCCTGCAATGGACCCCGAAGAATGCGGACGCGATCCCCGGGGTTGAATCGAGCCGACGCGCGGCCGGCGTTCTCCAGCTCCACTCGCGCGCGAACGGACGTCACCAGATCCTCGGGCACCGAGAGGGGGCTGCCCTGGGCGTTCAACACGTAGGCAATGCCCGGCATCGAGCGGATCTCCACCCACCGCACCGACGGGATCCCCACGTAGCAGAAGAGGTATCCCGGGAAGAGGGGATCCATCCGTGCTCGGTTGCGCGCGCTGCGGATCAGCGGTAGGTAGTGCTCGGCACCATGCATCCCGAGCAGAACGCTCACCTGCCGCTCCGCTCGGGGCCTGGTCCTCAGGACGTACCACTCTTCGGTGGAACTGTCGCGGGCTCCCCGCGGCAATCTCTGAGTTGCCAAATCAGGCATCACGTCAGCAACCCCCATTCGGTGCGGCGTTCCTCAAATCCGTGGCGTAGGGCGGCGCCCTGTGCGCCGCCGCGTCCTCGTCGCCTGGGCACGGGGCGGAGGGGCAGAGCGCCCCTCCCTACGTGGGCGACCTGATGAACGATGCATTCAGGCGCGAGTTCTACCGGCTTCGGACCCTTTCGGTGAAAGCCCATCTTTGCCTCTCCGGCCATTCCTTCCGTTCTCATGGTGGCCGTAGTACTGATGGTAGTAGTAGCGGTACTGGTAGTCGCTGGACTGGGGGGTGAGCTTGTTCAGGATGGCCCCCAGCAGCTTGCCCGAGCCCGTGGCTCTCTCCAACGTCTCGCGAACCCAAAGTAGTGTGCCGCCTCGGGTGCTTCCGGTGTCTACCACCACCAGCACCCCGTCCATAAGTGGTGCCATAACGGCGGGATCCGTTACCACCAGCATGGGCGGGCCATCGAAGAGCACCACATCGGCGCGGCTCTTGAGTAGATCCACCAGGCCGGCCATGCGGGGCGTGCCCAGCAGCTCCGATGGGTTTGGGGGCATGGGGCCGCTTGTCAGCACCATGAGCCCCTCGATCCCCGTTGGCCGGACCGCATCCGGGTCCAGGGCGGATAAGTCCAGCAGCGCGGTCGTGAGTCCCACGCTGTTCTCCAGCTGGAAGTAGCGGTGGAGAGAGGGGCGGCGCAGGTCCGCGTCCACCAGGATGACCTGCTTACCTGCCTCGGCCATGACCAGCGCCAAGTTGATCGCCGACGTGGTCTTTCCCTCTCCCTTGCCCGCGCTAGTGACCAGGATCGTCCGGCCGGGGCGGTCTAGCAGTGAGAACTGGAGGTTGGTGCGCAGCACCCGGAAGGATTCCGCCACGGGTGAGCTGTTGCCCATGGCAGTCATCGATGTCAGCGCTCTGGCATCCTTGCGCCCCAATCGCATGACGTAACCGAGAGCAGGGACTCCCAGAGCCTTCGCCACGTCCTCGCCGGTCTTCACCGTGTCATCCAGGTACTCGATCAGCAGGACCACGCCGGTGGCGAGCATTAGGCCGACCAGCGCCGCCAACAGGACGTTCTGGGCCACCTTGGGCCGCACGGGCACGGGGTTCACCACCGCGGGCTCGGCCACGGAGACGCTGCTGTAGGCCCTGGCCTCGGCCAGCTGCATGTCCTGCTCGCTCTTGAGCATCTGGGAGTAGGTGAGCTGGTACTGGGTGAGGGCGTTCTGGAGGCGACCTATCTCCGCCTGGCGCGCCTCCGGCGTGAGGCCTTGAGTGGCGGAGCGGAGCTCGTCGATCTGGGTTGAGGTGGTGCGGATGTTGGCCTCCAGGGTCTGCAGCTGCTCCCTGAGCGCGTCCCTGGAGAGGGCCGCCTGGCCGGTTTGGGCCAGACGGCTCTCCGTGATGAAGGCGCGGGCGACGGCGTTCGCGATGTCGGCGGCCTGCTGAGGGTCGGTGCTTTCGGCCTTCAGTTCCAGCAGCATTGTGTCTCGCACGACCCGCACGCTCAGCACGGTGTTCAACTGCTCCGGGCTAATGGGGAGCTTCAGTTCCGCCAGGGCGTCTTCCAGGACGGGGCGCTTGCGGATCAGCTCCCCGTAGGTCTTTGTGAGCCGCTCGCTGGTCAGGACATCGTTGTAGGCGACGACACCGGGGTTTTGGGCCTGGTTGACCAGGAGGGTGGTGGAGGCCTCGTACACCCTGGTCATGGAGTTGCTCACCAGGTACGACGAGCCGCCAGCCAATGCTCCACCTAAAAGGATTAACCAGAGCCACCGCCGCAGGAAAGTCAGGTAGTGTCTCAGTTCCATTGGGCTTCGACTCCCCCAGAACCTGGAACCGGGTCTCCGGTGCACTCAAAGCGTCACCGGCGCCGCGAGGGCTACCTCCTCACATTGCCATGACGCAAAGAGGACCATCGATAGATCCCCCCACGAGCCAGCGGCACCGAGCAGGCCGCGGGCTCCACATGCAATAGACCATCATACTGACAAAAGATTCATGTGTGTATATGTCAAGTCAAGTAGATATCAGTTCTAGCAGAAATCAGACTACATCTGCTCTACTGAAGATGTCAAGATGTAGGAGGTAGTAGAATGAGCAAAAATGGCGGTGTATTCGCTGCCACCGGCCTGCTCCAGGAGAGTGGATATATGGTAGGCAAATATAGCAAAGGTCAATCACAAATACTTTACAGAATAGTGTAAAATAATATTGTGGTTGATGGCGTTGTCATGTTGCTAGCGATCTGTCTCGGGTGGTTCTCTGGGGTTCGAGGCCATGGAATTGCGCTACCGCGTCATAATTCCAGCGCGAGACGCGAGGCTGGGGTTGACCGAGCTACTGGTCTCCCTTGCGCACGTGGCCCTGGAAGGTGCGCCCACTGGCCTTCCCCTCGCGAGACGTGCCCTGTCGGCAGACGCTCCCCTGGCGCCGTTCGTTCGGACCCCGCCTTTGGCCTGCTCCCTTGCCCAGGGGCTGGGTTTCCTGGCGGCCCGAAGATGGGGTCGAGGAATGCGCGCTCCCGGACGCCTTGCACCAGGGACGACGCTCGGCAAGGTGTAGAGCGGTGTGACGGGGATTGGGTAGATGAGAACAGCAGCTTCGCGGGTTTCGCTGGAGATTCTCGGTCTGCTCCTCGCCCTGTGGGTGGGGTTGCCGGTTCACCTGGTCTTGGCCGAGGAGCCGGGTGCCGGTTTTCCTATGGCTGATCGGCTCCTGCGGGACTACTACCAGAAGAGGGGCGGGGTCCGCACCTTCGGCTACCCCATCTCTCGGGAGTTTACCCTCCAGGGATTCCGGGTGCAGATGTTCCAGCGGGGGGTGCTTCAGAGACTGCCCGACGGGAGTATAGCCACCATGAACCTGCTGGACGAGGGGCTGATGCCCTACACCAGCTTCAACTTCTCAGTGGTGCCAGCCCCTCGGCGCGAGCTGAAAGAGAGCGCCCCCTCTGTGGCCGATCCCGACTACGCCCGCAAAGCCATCGATTTCGTGCGGGCCAACGCCCCCGACGAGTGGCAGGGCCTCCCCGTCAACTTTTTCCGCACCTTCTCCTCCACGGTGAGATACGAGGATGCCTTCCCCCAGGGTGGGGCGGACCCTGCCCTGGTTCCTCTGCTAAACCTGGAGCTTTGGGGGCTGCCGACCAGCAGCCCCGAGTACGATCCCAACAACCGTGGTTTCGTCTACCAGCGTTTCCAACGAGGGATCATGCACTACGACGCCGCCACAGGGGAGACGCAGGGACTGCTTCTGGGGGACTACCTGAAGGCGATAATGACCGGGCGCGATCTGCCTCGGGACCTTGAGGCTCAGGCAGAAGGCAGCCCCTTCTACCGCCAGTACGAGATTGGGTCGGACCGAGGGCCACTTCGTCCGACGGAGCTGCCGGCCACGGATCTAGCCCAGGCCTTCCAGTTGGGATCTCGCGATCCGCGCTTCGGGGTGGTGATAGCGGGACCCAACACCGAGAACCGCAGCTTTCTCGCCGCGACCTTGGACGCCTTGGGCGCCGGAAGCTGGTTCAGCTTCGCCGGGAATAGGGCCGACGCGAGCGGTCGGGTGGAGTTGGTGCGCCCTGGTGCGGACCTGAACGATCTGGCCGGCCGTGCCCGCGTCAAGCCAGGCAGCTCGTGGCTCATCGGTAATGAACCGAACGTGCCAGGCCAGGACGACATGCAACCCGGATCCTACGCCGATTTCCTCGCCCAGGTGTCTCGTGCTATTAGAGGCGCCGACCCGACGGCCGTGCTGGTGGGGCCCAACGTGCTGAATTGGGAGAAGACCTGCACGGGGTGCCCGGGATTCGCCCAGGGCCGTTCCTGGAGTGAGGCTTTCCTGGCGGCCTACCATGAACGGTACGGGGAGCTTCCCCTGGACGCGTGGGGAGTCCACACCTACAGCCTGGACTGGGATCACCTGCCTCTCGTCGATGCCGTCACCGACGAGGCCCAGCTGAGCTCGACGCGTGCCTGGCTCGACGCCAGAGGGTTGCCCATGCCCATCTGGCTGACAGAATTCGGAGTGATCTGGGGCTTCGACGGCATCGAGTGGGTGGATCAGGGCGGGCACCGAATGGCTCACCCGGTTGGGCGCTTTCGCTCCGACCTGGTGGGTGGCTACATGGACAGCATGCTGGCTTGGCTGACCGGTCCAGGCGCTCTTGCACGTGTGGAAAGGTGGTTCCTTTACGCCACCGCGCCGCCCCCGGAGCCGTACACGACGGAGCCGGCCGGTATCGCTTTGATGGAGCCCGGCCGGCTCGTCCTCACCCCTTTCGGGGAGCGCTACCGGTTCTGGTCCACACGGGGCGGGCACTAGTGCACGACCACGGTTGCTCCAGAGGCAGCGGAAGACCGTGAGCATCGACTATCTGACGAAAGGAGGGAAGGGGCTCACCGAAGGTTATCGGATGTTTCTGCAGAAGCAAGCTGGGCCGCAGACCGGGTCGTCTCAGCGCAGGTGGAACGGTCAACCGGTGAGGTTGCCCGGTACTCGGGCTCTCCAGCCCGAGACCAATGGATAAAGCTCCACAGAGCCAGGTAGGTAACAGAAAGTAGAGGGCAACAACAGGACATAGGAGTTGAAGGAGGTTAGGCTCATGTTTGGCAAGCTCGTCTTCCACCTTCGATGCCAGACCCGCGGGCTGTTCCGGCGCTGCCGCTGGTCCGCGGGAATAGCTCTAGCCCTGGCGTTCCTGGCTGCACTGGGGGGGTCCTGGGGCACGGCCCTGGGTCAGACCGCCGTGGTGCCGGCCACACCGGCCCCGGCGGTCTTGGCGGCTGCTCCGGGACCGGCGCCCGTTCCGACCGGCCTGCCGCCGGTGCCGATACTGGTGCCTGGGGTGCAGGCCGCCGGGCCTGCGGTACGATCGTCGATCTCGACCGACGGCGGGCAGGTCAACACGGGGAACCCAAACGTGCTGCTGATGTTCTCGCCGGGTTCCGTCGGATCGCCGGCAGTCGTCGACTACATTCCCGTCACACCAGGTACGTTGCCTCCGGCGCCCTCCGGGTTTCTATTAGTGGGCGAGACTGCCTTTCAGTTGACGGTCAGGGATGCGGCGACCGGTGCGGAACTGCACAGTTTCCCGGCCCCACTGGTCATCACCTACACGCCGACGGCTGCCGAGTTGGCGGCAGCCGGGGGTGACCTGTCCCGGATCACGTTGAGCTACTGGAACGGCAGTGCGTGGGTGGCGCTCACCGGTACACCGAACGCCAATGGCACCATCACATACACCCTAGCGCATCTCAGCCTTCTCTCTATCCTGATCAGACCGGCGGGAGTCGTGCCGGCCGAAATCGAGCTGCCGAACGGGCGGTTCTTCACGGCTGCCAACGGTTTCGGGGGGGCTACCGGGACCGGGTTTGCCGTCACCGACGATGGAGGGATCGGCTTCTGGACCGAGTTCCAGCGCATGGGGGGCGTCGATCGGGTGGGCTACCCGGTCAGCGGGCGCTTCATGCATGGGGGGTTCGTGACCCAGGCATTC
>JAJYNT010000050.1 GCA_021786215.1 Chloroflexota bacterium
TACCACAGCTGGTGGTGGCTGTCGATCCCATCCGCTGTGTATGGTTTGTAGATGCCCGCGGCACCCCCGGTGGAAACAATGGTCGCCTTGGCCTTGACCACGTAGAACTTGCCGTCCATGACGCCGAACCCGACGGCTCCCACAACCCTGTCGCCGTCGGTAATGAAGTTGGTGGCCACCACCCGGTTGAGCACCTGGACCTCGTACTCCCTGACCTTCTCGGCCAGGATGACCTTCATCTCGGCGCCGCGGATGGTGATGTCCCACTTGCCGCGGGCGAGGTACTCATCGGTCTCCTCATCGTGCTTGATGGGAAGGCCCCATCTCTCCCACTCCTCGACGGGCTCGTTCAGCACCTCGCCGAGGCTCTTGGTGAGGTCCTCGCGGATGATGCCGCCTGCCTGGCTGCGGCTCCACCGCACGAACTCTTCGATGGTTCTGCCCTTCTTGATGTAGGTGTTGAAGGCGTCCATACCGGCGGCCAGGCAGCCGCTGCGGTCGATGTGGGCCTTCTCCATGATGGTGACCCTGAGTTTGGGATTCAGCTTCTTGGCCTCGATGGCAGCGAAGCACCCCGAGTTACCCCCGCCGATGACCAGCACGTCGGTCTCCAGCGTCACATCTTCGATTTCTTCCAGACTGACCGGCAGTCTAGATGCCATTTTTCTCTCACCTCTAACTCGGCTGTTGCCTGATGATGTTGAATGCTAAGTTCGGACGGGTCACCACCGGTAATCCTGCTCCCTCGGCTATTTGAGCGGATAGCCTAGCAGCGCGAGCCAGGCACTTTGGACGAAAATGACATACAGGTTGGATATGATCGACAGCAGAGTGCCGAACTTGATCACCGACCCACCCGAAGCCCCGGACGCGCCCCACGCGATCATGAACGCGGTGATCGATATGGGTAGGAACAGCGCGTAGCTCATGGCGTTGGTAACGATCAGGCTGAAAGGAAGCACGTTCAGGCCGAGACTCTGGGCTATCCCAATCGACAGTGGTATGAACGCGGCTCCGGCGGCCACCATGCTGACGATGCCCGCCCTGGCGACGTGGAAGCCGAAGACGATGATCAGCAAGACCAAGAGGGGGTTGAGGTCTGCTCCCTTGATGGGCGCCACCACGAGATTTGAGATCCAGGTAGCAACTCCGCTCTTGTAAAGGGCATCGCTCAAGGATATGGCTCCGCCCAGGAGCACCCATATGTCCCACATGATGTGGCGGGAAACTTCGCCGAACTTCAACTTTCCAAGCGGAAGGAAGACCAGGGTCGCGATAATGATCGCCACCATGCCAGGGTCGATGTTGTGGAGGCTGCCCTGAGTGATCCACAAGAACAGGCCGATCAGCAGGCAGACGGCGGTCCAGATCTCCGGCCAGGTGATTCTGCCCAGCTCCTGTTTCATCTTGGGCAGCTCCTCGTCGGCTCCGGGGATGTCGATGTTAGTGACCCTGAAATACCAGACCGTGTAGAAGAACGCTATGGGCAGCAGGCCCCACAACGGCAGGTTGAAAACGAGCCACTGGATCCACGAGACGTGAACGTTGATGGCCTTGGCCAGGTTCCCGACCAGCATCATGTTGGAAAAGGCGCTGGTGAGGAAGAGGGGACCGTGGAACAGCGGGATCACCCCGCAGATCAGCAGGATCAAAGCCGTGTTGAGCCTCTTGCTCTCGGGCAGATGCTCCCTGCCCCTCATGAGCGAGGTGACGCCTTTGGCGAGGGGAAGGAAGAGAGCGCTCTCGTTAACGACCGGAAGTACCACACCTATCATGACGACCGAAGCCGACATCCCGGCCATCACTTTGGTGGCTCTGGTGGATTTCAGGCTATTGGTGACCATCAATGCCACTCGGGCTCCCAATGGGGTGGCCATCATGATCGCCGCGAAGACGAACGCGCCTATGGCAAGGAAGGACTGGCTCCCCGCGAAAGCGTCGAAGGCGTCGGGGATCTTGTAGCCGGCCAACAGCACAACTAGCATGGGCGCCGTGAGTCCCAGGACGGCCCTGGGTAGCGACTCAAAGGCCGCGCAGATGATGAACCAGACGAACACCGCCAGGACATTCTGGCCCACCGGCCTCAGCCCCGGCAGCGTCGGGGCGAAGTGAAGGCCGAACAACAGGGCGAAAGCAACCACCAAGGAGACGAGCTCCTTGAACGGCCATGACTCCTCCGCTTCACGCTTTTGCACTCCCGTCGCGGCGACGGATACCGAACTCATGTCAGCTCACCTCCTCGGCCCTGCTGGGGCCGCCGCTTCGAATTCGTGCCACATTTCACTATATCTGGGGCAGAACTTCTATCGGCTGCACGATAAATCGGAGAGGGAAGGCGAAAGGCGACCGATAGTGGAATTAAGCAAATATGGTTAACGTTTAACCTGCTATCGCCTCTCGCTAACAGCTTCCTTGGCAGCGGTACGCCCGCTGAATGGCAAATGAGGGTCGTGGAGCAGCCCTATGGACTCGAGAAGTGCGCTAGATGTCCGTTGCGCTGTGCGTCTAATCATCCATGTACTGCAGCGCCTCGGCCGGCCGGAGGAAAGTGATGCCCTTCCGGTCCACTCGGATGACGCCATCTTGCGCCAGCCGGTTGAGAATCTCGCTGACCGTCTGCTGGCACGATCCGATCATTTCTGCGATCTGCTCCTGGGTGAGCCTCACCGGGATGGTGACAGGCTCCTCCCCGGAGGCGCGGTCGGCAAGGCCGGGATAGCTGAGGTAGACCAGGGCTTTTAGCAGGCGAGTCGTCACGTCGCATACCATCAGGTTCTCCACCTGCTCACAGAGGTACCTGATGCGCCGCCCCAGAACGTCCATCACCTTCGTGGCGATCGAGTAGTGGTGGCAGAGAAGAAGGTCGAGGTTGGCCTTCGTGATCTCAAAAAGACAGCACGGGGTGAGCGTCTGCGCGTTGCACTGTCTCCCCTTTTCGCCGGTGCCCACCACCTCAGCCAGGCCAAACATCTCTCCGGCTCTGCGGGCGAAGACGATGCACTCTTTCCCCAAAGTGTCGTTACGGAAGATTCGGACGCTGCCGCTCTCCAGGTAGTACGCGCAGGTAGCCGGTTCACCCTGCACGAAGAGGTACCGGTGAGCAGCAACAGCCCGCTTTACGGCCAGGGACATGAACTCGTCCCTCTCCGCCGGGAGATCTCTAAAGAAGTCGCGTTCCCTCAGGTGCCATAGCGTCTCCATCGACGGCTTCCGGAACCCCGCTGCCGAGAAATGCACCCATCTACACGAGGTGATTGGAAGAGGCCACAGGGAAGCAGTTAGCGCTTCCATTTGTGCAAGTTAGCACAAGGCTCCAGCCGCGTCAAGCGGCCCTGCACAAGGTTTTGGGGCTCAGCTCTTGGGACGCTTAAAGATCAGTAGACCCGCAGGGGATGCTCCGCGGTTCACGGTGCCCACCAACTCCCAACCATCCTCTCCCGCTTGGCTCAGAAAAGTGTGAAGGTTGTGGCTATCCGAGTCTGGAAGCGCCTCGCCGTTCACCAGCTGAACCTTTGGGGCATCGTCTCCAACCCATTTGGCAACCAGGTACTCCCACTTCTGCATCTTTCCCTCCCGACATTTTACGACGAGGAGTGCTCCATCTCCTCACTACGCCCCTCTCCAATCGGAAGCGCCACCTTCAATTTGAGACCGGGCAGCTCTACTGTTGCCACTCGGAGACCGGCTTCATCTCCATTACCTCGAGAGCCGCCAGCGCTGCGTGGGGAGTCTCAATAGCCGGCTGCACTCCTTCAAGCGCATCCACCACCGGGATCAGTTGGCCGTCCAGATCCCCTTTTGTCAGGGCCCGTAGCACGTGGTGTGCTCCCTCGCGCAGCCAGACCGATGACGACCTTCGCATCAAAGCCCGGAGCAACGGGGGCACCCCCTTTTCTCGCAGCGTGATCAGTCCCACGGCTGCCAGCCACCGCACGCCCGGCCCTCGGTCCTCGAGTGCGGCGACTAGAGCGGCCGCTGCCCTGGGGTCTCCTATCTCCGCGAGTGCCTTGGCAGCCTCCCACCGAGTCCATCTGCCGCGGGCCCTCAAGGCCTCGATCAACGGGGGCACCGCCGGCCGGCCAATGACCACCAGCGACTCACGGGCCCGTTGCCGGACCAGACCATCCCTGGAGCTGAGATCTCGAACCAGGAGATCCACCGAATCGGCCATCGCCCGCTCTCTTGGCCCTACTGCCGAGTCAGCAGCTGCATCTATTTGCCGCATAGTTCACCATCTGCTGGTTTCCAGGTATCAAGAAGCAGTCCAATGTGGCTGAACCACTATCGAACCCAACACGCTCATTTCCAGTTAAAGCGAGTTATATTCATTCAGATTATATCTCACCTCAGGAACTCGTTTATCTGGGCGGTTGCCCTCGCGGAAGGCATGGTTCACAGAAACGGCGAGACATAGTAACAGTAGGGGCGACCGGCCGGTCGCCCTGGTGGCTCCAATGGTCCATCCTGGCCCCAGGGCGAGCGCCGCTCGCCCCTACGACTGGCACACCGTCGCTGAACCATGCCCTCGCGGAAGTCCAAGAGGCACGGACCTTGCGCCACCCGTGTGATCCATACTCCCAAAGCGAGACAACCCATGCGCGACGAGGCAGAAGAGCACTGGCATCAACTTGATACCGGCGGTGCTCTGTCGAAGCTGCAGACGGGGTGGGAAGGACTTCCCGAAGACGAGGCGGCACGCCGGCTCACGCGGTACGGTCCCAACGAGCTGCCAGCGGAGGAGAGGGTTCGGCCCGTTGCCATCCTCCGTCGCCAGGTGAAAAGCCCCCTCATCTACATCCTTCTAGTCGCGGCTGCAGCCGCCCTGGCCCTGGGAAAGTACGTCGACGCCGGCGTAATCCTGGTGGTGGTCGTTCTCAACTCCGTGGTTGGCTTCGTCCAGGAGTACAAGGCTGGGCAGGCGATGCGAGCCCTGGCGGAGACGCTGGCGCCGAGGGCCAGGGTCCTTCGCGCCGGCACGGAGCAGGAGATCGACGCTCGAATGGTGGTACCCGGCGACGTCGTCCTCCTCGAGTCAGGGGTCAAGGTGCCCGCGGACCTGCGTCTCCTCCGGGCCTTTGACCTCCAGGCCGACGAGTCGATACTCACCGGCGAGTCAGTCCCTGTGGCCAAGCAGCTCGAAGTCATCCGCGACCCGGACGCTCCCCTGGGAGACCGGGCTAATATGGCCTTTACAGGGACGAGCATCGCTCGGGGGAGAGGTGCCGGCGTGGCGGTCGCCACGGGGATGCAGACCGTCTTCGGGCAGATCTCGGCACAGGTGCGTGGGGTGGGAGAGGTGGAATCCCCCCTCCAGTTGCGACTGGATCGCTTTGCCCAACTGATCGCCGGACTGGTGCTCGCGGTTTCGGTTGTGGTCTTCGGCCTCGGGCTCGGCCTGGGGGAGAACCCGTCAGATATTCTCCTCACCGCCGTCGCGACGGCGGTGGCGACCGTCCCCGAAGGGCTGCCGGTTACGATAACGGTCGCCCTCGCGGTGGGCGTCTGGCGGATGGCGCAGCGCAACGCCGTCATCCGCAAACTGCCGGCGGTGGAGACCTTGGGAAGCTGCACCGTTATCTGCTCGGACAAGACCGGCACCCTCACCAAGAACGAGATGACGGTGACCAGCATCTACACGGGCGGACGGATCTACGGGGTGACCGGCTCCGGCTACACCCCGGTAGGTGAGATCCTGACGGATGGGCAGAGGGTCCAACTACCAGAGCATTCGGAACTCGAGCTTACGCTGCGCATAGGCATGCTGGCCAACGAGTCCTCGGTCTACCGGGAGAACGACCGGTATCGCCCCGAAGGAGATCCCACGGAGGTAGCGCTACTGGTTGCCGCGATGAAGGGTGGACTCCACGGCGAACTGGAAAGGGATACCTACCCGCTGCTGGACGAGATCCCCTTCGAGTCCGATCGACAGTACATGGCCACCCTCCACGACCACAAAGGTCGACGGCTAATCTTCGTCAAAGGGGCTCCGGAACGAGTCCTGGAGATGTGCGATACCACGCTCGCGGAGAGGACGGTAGGCACGATCGCCCTGGACCGAGCCCTGGCGCTTCAGGAAAGTCACCGGATGGCATCCCATGGGTTGCGGGTGTTGGCCATGGCCTACAAGAACGCCACCCCCGGTGCCGAGGAGGTGGATCACCGGGACGTGGAAAGCGGACTCACCTTCGCGGGTTTCCAGGGGATGATCGATCCACCCCGGCCGGCGGCGATCGACGCGGTGGCGCGCTGCCGGGCCGCCGGCATTCGGACCGTCATGATCACTGGCGACCACAAGGTGACGGCGGAGGCAATCGCCCGCCGGATGGGCATCGCCGGAGGACGGGCCGCCCGGGCCATCGATGGCCGGGAGTTGGAGGAGATGGACGATGACCAACTGCTCGCCCGAGTGGAGGACGTCTCCGTGTACGCACGTGCTGCACCGCACCACAAGCTGCGAATCGTCCGGCAGCTTCGCGAACACGGAGAGGTGGTGGCCGTCACCGGCGACGGCGTCAACGACGCCCCCGCCCTGAAGCAGGCCGACATCGGGGTCGCGATGGGGATCGCGGGCACCGACGTGGCCAAGGAAGCGTCGGACATGGTGTTGGCCGACGACAACTTTGCCACCATCTACGCTGCGGTAGAGGAAGGGCGGGTCGTCTTCGACAATATCCGCAAGGTGGTCATGTTCCTGATCCCCACGGGGCTGGGCCTGGTGCTGACCGTCATCACCAGCATCGCCCTCCGCCTGCCCTTGCCCTTTCTGCCCGCTCAGGCGATTTGGATTAACCTGGTCACCAATGGGCTGCAGGATGTGGCCATGGCCTTCGAGCCGGCCGAGGAGGACGTCGGGCGCCGGCCTCCTCGGAACCCGAGGGAAGGGTTGCTTACCCGGCCGATGGTCGAGCGCACGATCCTCGTCGGCCTCGTGCTCATGGCGGGTACCCTCGGTGCCTTCGTCTGGCAGATACTCTCCGGCGCTCCCATTGAGTACGCCCGAACGGTGGCCGTAACCACCATGGTTCTCTTCCAGAACTTCCACATCTTCAACAGCCGTTCCTTCACCAGGTCGGCCTTTGGGATGAATCCCCTGTCCAACCGGTTTCTGTTCGCGTCGATCGTGGGAGCCCTGGGGCTGCAGATCCTGGCCCTGTACTGGGGTCCACTGCAGTTCATCCTCGAACTGGAACCGCTGACCCCGCGGAGTTGGCTGGTGATCGTGGGGATCGCGGCCTCGGTGGTGGCCGTGGTTGAGGTCGACAAGGGAGTCAGACGGTTGGTGAGTCGATAACCAGCTTCAGTTAGGGGTACAATATTGTCCGGCCACTCGGCTAAGCCTTTGATCGAGGAGCGGACCATGCAAGCGGTGACACTGGACAACACAGCAGCACAACTGCAGCTGCAGAATCTATACAAGAAGCTCAGGATGAAGGAGGATTCGCCGCAGGTGGCGGAGCTGCGGGGACTTCTCCACGATGCAGAGGCGATAGCCAGGCCAAGAGCCCTCTGCGGAATAGCGTACATCGACGAGCGAGGCGACGACTTCGTCGTGATCGATGGGATACGTTTCTCCAGCCGCGTGCTGGCGGTCAAGCTGAAGGACACCCAACGAGTATTCCCCTACCTGGCCACCTGCGGCACGGAACTGGAGGAGTGGGCCAACAGCCTGGACGATATGCTACACCGTTACTGGTCGGAAGCCATACGCGAGGCTTACATGCGAAAAGCCATGGACGCCGCAACGACCTACCTGCAGGAAACCTATCGCCCCGGCGAGATGTCGCGCATGAACCCCGGCTCTCTGGCGGACTGGCCCCTGGAGGAACAACGGCCGCTGTTCCAGCTGTTGGGCGACACCGAGTCCACGGTGGGGGTGCAACTGACCGATAGTCTCCTCATGGTTCCGACCAAGACCGTGTCGGGTATTCGTTTCGGGGCCGCCGGCAATTTCGAGAGCTGCATGATGTGTCCGCGACCCTCCTGCCCCAACCGGCGGGCTCCCTATGACCCCGCCATGTACAACAGTCAGTACAGTCAACAGGCGTAGAGGACTCCCGCGTTCTTCGGCAGATAGGCAATAGCTACCAGCCTCCCCAGGATCTAAATCACCGCAGCGATGGCCGATCGGTTGCAGAGCGCGCACTCGGATTGCAAAGGGATGTGGTGGGGAACTCAGGGCCCTGGTGGAAGTGTTTCCCAGCTCCCACCAGGGCACCCGAGTGGGGGTGGTGCTGCTTAAGCACCTGACCTGGGATCGCATACACAATTCGTCGTCATGCCCGCTTCCGCGGGCATCCATGGTCCTCTCCAATTGATACGGTGGTGTCCTGGACCCCCGCTTTCGCGGGGGTGACGAAGGGCAGACCATCCGGGGCCAAGTGCTTAGCGGCTCTAGGCAGCCCTCCTCATCTGGCCGGCGCCCTTGCGGGCTGCTTCGACCAGTCTGCTGCCGGGCGTAAAGGTCGGCCGCTGGCTGCCAGGGATCTCCATTTCCTGGCCTGTGCGCGGATGGCGACCCTTGCGCGGCGCCCGCTGAACGACCCTGAAGGTGCCGAAACCGGTTATGCGAACCTCCTCGCCTTTCTCCATGGCCTGAGTCACGGTATCGATAAAGGAGTTCACCACCTTTTCGGCCTGCTTGTTGGGAATGCCGGAGTGCTGTGCTACTCGAGTGATCAGATCCTGCTTACCGATGGTTCCCTTACCCATGGGCTCGCCACCCATGGATTCTCTGCGCACTGCCATCTGATTGCTCCTTTCCCTACAAAGACAGGGACGGCCATTCCGTTGCCCGAGGGAGAAAGTAGCACATGGCGTGCCGAGAATTGCGCCTGGCTGTACGGTTCCCGGAGGCAGCCCAGCACTGAGGCCGATCTCTTTGGATTCGGCCTGGCAGTAGGTGCGAGGCAACGGGTTAGGGTTCTAGTGGCGGCGTTTCCACCGAAGGGCGCTGTTTAAGAAGCGGTCCTCGTACTCCTTGAAGACGCCCCATCGGTCCAGCTCGGCCTTCAGCTCCGGAGGGCTGACCTGGCCCCGGGTCACTCCGGCAAACATCTCCTCGATCCGGGCTCGGGCGGCTCGGGGCAACCCCCCTTCCATACCCAGCAGGCCTCTTTGGGCCAGGTCCGCCACGTTCTGTCCGAGGGAGGAGACGGTGAGCTCGAAGATGAACTTCATAAGGGAGACATCCCATAGGTGATCGACCCCCTGAATGACGGCGGCCAGCCGCTCACCTTCCCGCTCCAGATCGCCGGCCAGTCGCTGGGCGACCACCGAAATCGGATCGGAGACTATGCTGGTATCCTCCAGCTCATTTCGGTAGGAGTACATCAACCCCGGCGAGTTCGCCCCATAGCTCTCCAATAGATGCTGTGCGAAGTCCTCTCCATGCTCGAAGCCGTGAAACAGCTTCAGAAGGTAGAACGGGGTGACGATCTGAGGACGCTCAGCGGTGACCCGACCATGGCGAACCACGGTCTCCCGGGCATCCCTCACCATCTCCCCGTAGACGGGCTCAGTGACCATATAGTAGGAGATGGCGGTGGTGCCGAAGGTGGCCAACGCCCGGCGAGGCACGCGAAGCACCTGGGTTTGTTCGGCAACCAGTCGTATGGTTTCGGGATCGAGGGGCATTACTTCACCTAAGAAAAAGTGCCGTTCGCTGTGACAGCGAATGATAGCCCCCCGGACCTCTCGCCGCAATAGCGCGGGGACACGCGCGATTGGCCTCTTGGCTGTTACCCTCAGACGCTAAGCCAGAAGACCCTGGCACCCACCACCGCCGTCGCGAGATGGTGGGTGCCCGATATATCCACCCCTAACGCCACCACCACCACCACCAGGGCCTCGGCGTGGCAGTGGGCGACGGCGTGGGTGTGGCCGTGCGAGTGGGCGTCGCCGTGGGTGGCCGTGTGGCGGTCGCTGTGGGCGTGGCCGTCCGCGTGGCTGTGGCCGCCGCCGTGGGTGCGGGCGTCAAGGTGGGAGTCGCCGTGGCGATGGCGGTAGGAGTCTCCGTAGCTGTGGCGGTGGGGGTCACGGTCGCCGTAGCTGTGGCGGTGGGGGTCACGGTCGCCGTAGCTGTGGGGGTCGCCGTGCTAGCCGCCGTGGGCGTGGGGCTCGGTGTGTTGGTGGCCGTAGCTGTTGGGGTGGGGGTAAGGGTTGGCGTCGAGGCCGGCGTGGAAGTCGAGATCGGCGCCGACGTGAGGGCCACAATGGCCTTGTACAGGTCGAGACGCCCGCCCGTCACCGTGATGCCCGCCAGGCTGGGAATGGGATCGACGTTACTCAGTATCGCACTCTTAAGCTGGGCAACCGTCAGATTGCCCAGCCCCGGGGCCGACAGGATCAACGCCGCCGCGCCGCTCACGTGAGGAGTGGCCATCGACGTGCCGTTGTAGAAAGCGTACTCGTGATTCGCTCCAATGGTGCCGTCTCCTGGGATCACGCT
This sequence comes from Chloroflexota bacterium, assembly GCA_021786215.1. The sequence continues at coordinate 10,448 of JAJYNT010000050.1, forward strand.
GGAGAGGATGTTCACGCCCGGTGCGCCCAGGTCAACCGATTTCGCGCCGTAGTTGGAGAAGTAGGCCAGGCCGTCGTTCTGATTGGTCGCTGCCACACAGATAAGGTTAGAGGCAGTGTAGTCGCAGGGGTAGAAGGGTTTGCTATCGACGTTGGCAGAGCTGTTGCCCGCCGCGGCAACGAACAGGATGCCGTTGGTCCCGGCCTTGGTGATCTCATCGAGCAGCGCCTGGGAGTATCCGGTGCCGCCCCAGGAATTGTTTAGCACCCGGACGTTGACCCCGGCGCGCTTGGCCTGGACCGCGAAGTCGATGGCGCTAACCGCGGCCGAGATGTACCCCGAGCCGTTCGCGTTCAGGAACTTGAGTCCCATGAGGCTGGTAGCCCAGTTGATGCCAACCACTCCAACATCGTTGTTTCCAACCGCCCCGATCGTGCCGGAGACGTGCGAGCCGTGACTGTTGTCGTCCATCGGGTTGCAGCTCCCAGTGATCGCATTGTAGCCGTGAGTGCCAACCGGACACCCGCCGATGCCGCCGGAGTTGTTCCAGACGTTGGCCGCCAGATCGGAGTGGGTGTAGTCGATCCCGGTATCGACAACGCCGGCGACTATGCCGGCGCTCCCCGTGGTTATGGCCCATGCCTGCCGAGCCTTGACATCCGCGCCGGGTGTGCCGCTAACCCCGTTGACACCCTGTCCGGTGTTATTCATCGCCCACAGTTGGGAATAGTAGGGGTCGTCCGGCGGTAGGGCGGTGGTGTGGACCAGGTAGTTCGGCTCGGCGTAGCGCACTTCCGGGTGCAGCTTCAACGCCGCGATCTTGGCTGCCACCTGCCCACTGCCAACCTGAAGGACGTGGGTCCCGGCGCCTATGGTCCGAATGCGGACGGCTCCCTCTGCTCGCTCGACCATGTCCTCTACGGTGGCTGAAACCCCGGGCTGGAAGCCAACCAGCACGGTGCCGCTCTCGTGCGATCCCGCGCCAACTTGACTCGACGGATATGCCGGCAGTTGGCGAGGAGCGCGGCCAACATCGAGCCCTGGATTAGTTGGTCCCGCTTGACCCGTGGCGTTGGCATGGGTGGTGGTCGAGGCCAACCCCAGCACGAGAACGAATATGAAGAGAAGCAGGGCGACACGGAAGAGGATTGGGCGGACGTGGTCTGTTCTCATTGCGAGCTCCTTACCCCGGCTCTGGTTGGGCCTAATGTGGGAATTCTCCCCATAGCTGATCACTTCCGTCGGCGCACCATGAGTCGGCTGTCACAGACGGCAACCCAGGCCATCATCAACCCGCAAGATCGGGACCAACTACCTGGGTCATGAGAGGGTGGGAACTGCAGGATCAGGCGGGATCGCGATCCCCCTTCTCCCCCTTACGTGGGGATCTAGCCACCTTGGCCTTGAGGAGAGCCATCTCCTCCGGAGGCAGGCTGGTGAGGGCGTGGGCCAACCCCCGGGCCATGGCGTAATCCAGTGCGGCGTTGTCGGAGTAAGATCGAGCCACGTCGGGGTCCCTGGTTACCGGAACGAATCCCTTCTTGCCCCTTGATCGGCGCGGTTTCTCATCTTTGCTGGCCCGAGGATCCGGTCCAGGGTCGGGGTTCTCATACAGGGGGAGGGGCAGTTGAGAGGGCCGGTCGGCGCCCGCCTCCTCGGCATTCCCCTGGAGTTGGATGG
>JAJYNT010000242.1 GCA_021786215.1 Chloroflexota bacterium
ATGTCCACAGGGATGCCGCGGCCGTTGTCCTCCACGCTCACCTTGCCGTCGGCGTGGAGGGCCACCTCGATGTTGTCGCAATAGCCCCCAAGCGCCTCGTCCACGCTGTTGTCCACCACCTCGTACACCAGGTGGTGAAGACCCCGGTAATCGGTGCTGCCGATGTACATACCGGGGCGGCGGCGGACGGCCTCGAGGCCTTCCAGCACCTGTATGTCGGAGCCGCTGTAGCTTGTCTTAATTTCACTGATCATGTTTGCCAAGACCCAATCAGGGGCCGGGACCAGTTCCGAGGGCTGAGGACTGAGGAGCGAGAGCGCGTGTTGCCTTCTCAGCCCTCGGTCTTGAACCCTCAGTTCTTGGCTGGATCCCTGACCACTATCATGCGATTGTTGAGCGCAAGGAACCGGTCACGATAAAAGGTCATGCTTGCCACGGCAAGACCGGTAGATATGTAGGCGTTGCCGAGAATCCCGATGGCTGTACCTACCACGTTCTGGGCCAGGGCATCCCATACCACGGGCATCCCCAGCGTGATGATCCAAATCAGTATCACCAATCCCAGCGTGGACCCGAGATTGGACTTCACCACGGCAACGCTGTTGCGGACCGCCTGGATGGGTCCGGCGTCGCTGATCACCATGGCGTCCACCACGAAAAACAGGTAGAACAGTACCCACATGCCGGCCACCCAGAAGAAGGCAAAGACCGAGCCCTCCAGGGAGCTATTGGCCGAGCCAGCCAACGCTGCCAACAGGGTCACGGGCACTGCCAGCAGCAACCCAACCCCCAGGACCAACAGCAGGAAGAGCAGCAATCGTCCCCAGGTACGCCACACCCTTCCCAACATGGCGCCGGCGCTCTCGTTGATCCCGCGGACCGGTCCGCCGACGGACACATAGTACACCGAAGCCAGCCAGAGACCGACAACGGGCAGCAGCAGAATGAGTAGCAGGGTGATCGATGGGTCAGACAGGGTGACGACCGGGCCTATACCCTCTCGACCGGACATCAAGCTCGGGATGCCTGGAAGGTTGATGGTCAGCAGAGAGAACAGGTTGAAGCTGTTCCCCGCTCGCAGCAACCAATCCTTGTAATTCTGGTAGTTCTGCAACATCTCAGCGGTCAGGCCGGCAGGAGCCGCGATACTACCCACGGTCCTCTCGATCAGCGGCGCCAAAGAGAGATGAGGGCCTAGCCAGAAGAAGAGATCCACCAGGACTGGAACGGCAATGATCCAGGGATGCCTGTTAACAGTGTTATATCCGGCGGAAAGGGTGTCTATAACACCCGTTGAACCGCGCTCTTTGTCTCTTGCAACGCTTGGTTCGCTCACACATCAATTTTACCACACTTGGCTCTCAAGCAGTAGTGAGGAAGGAAGTAGAACAGTGTGGAACATCATCCGGCTCGCGGTCGCCCTCTCAGGCGCACCCAACCGGGGTCTAGCTGTTCGTCTTGCCCGGGGGGAAGTACACCCGGCCATCGGTGTCCCACTCGTAGCCCGCGTCCTTCAGGATCTGGCGTGACTTGTCCATGTTGAAGCCGATCTCTTCTACATTCGGGTTGTGCCAGAACTCGTTGGCGGGCGCGATCATGGAGTGGGTGATCTCGCCGTGGCCCTCCAACAGTTGGTCGATGATCAGCTGCTTCGGTATCGCGTGGGCCAGGGCCTTCCGAATGGCCATGTCGTCGAAGGGCTTGCGCCGCATGTTGTAGTTGATATGGTAGTAGCCGTGATCTCTCACCTCCGCTACCTTCACGTGAGGCGCGGATTGCTGTAGCTGGCGCATCTGCCGCGGTTCGATCCACCAGCCGCCGAAGTCGACGTTGCCGGTCTGAACGCCGGTGATCATTTCCTGCACGCTGGCGTAAGGGACCTTGACGATCGCGTCGATGGCTGGCTTCATGAAGTGGTCGTCATTGCGGCTTAACCCCATCTCCTCGTTTCGTCGCCAGTAGTCAATCTTGAACATCCCGCTGCCGATGGGCTGGGTGTTGGGGTAGTCCTGGACCATAATGAGGCCGGCCTTCTCGGGGATGCCCTCCCAGATGTGCTTGGGAAGGATGAATACCCGGTCGAGGCAGTCGGTGAGAAAGGATGCGTAGGGCCGCTTTAACTCGAAGCTCACGGTACGGTCGTTGACGACGTCGACCTGCTTGATCGGCTCCACGATCCCCATGTAGTAGCCGGACTTCACCCTCGCCGGATACTCGAATGAGAACTTCACGTCGTCCACCGTGACCGGCCGGCCATCGTGAAACTTCATTCCGGAGCGGATGGTCACTTCGATGTCGGTGTCGTCGATGGTCTTGATATCGTCGGCGGCCCACTTCTGAGGGGCGCCTTTGGAGTCGATCTGGACCAGTCGGTCGTAGATCAGCCTCATGGTCTGGAAGTCGTGGTTCGCTTCGGCCGCCATCGGATTGAGGGTCGTGACGTCGCCAGGATAACCCCATTTCAGCGTCTTGCGGCTGGTCTTCGGCTTGATGTTGACGAAGTTCCAGAGGGAGTTGAGGCCCTCACCCATCATCGGCGACCAGCCTTCCCAGTTCTGATCGTTGTAGGGCATCAGCTGGTTGCGGGTGGCGATGGGGGTGTGAGGCTGGTCTTGGGCGAAGATCTCCTGGCACTTGAAGACGGCCTGCTTGCGCGCCTCCTGATCCATGGAGCCGCGTTGGAGTCCGGCGTACCTGTCGTATTCCGAGCTCTGATAGCCGTTCTGGTTCTGCTGCCCCTTGCCCGTCTGGGAGGAGTGGAGCACCATGTAGCAGAAGAAGTCGGGATCGATCCGCTCCGCCTGCCCCGCCCAGTTCAGGGTGAAGGTGTCGTAGTCGTGATCGATGAGGCAGCTCTGCACGATGCGCGACCATTCCATGGAGGTGACCTTCACCCCAAAGCCCAGCTTCTTCCAGTTGCCGGCCACCATGAGGCCGAATTCGTAGCGAATCGGATCGTAATCGGCGGTGGTGACAACCAGCTCCAGGTCGCGGATCTTCCGCTTTGCCGGCAGAGCCTTGCCGGCTGTCAGGTTCGGGAGGGTGACGCCGAAGGCTGACCGGTTGGTTGAGTTGCTGGAGCAGCCCGCGATCAGACCGGCGAAAGAGCTCGCCACGCCGAGAATGGCACCAAGCTTGAGGAAAGCCCGCCGGCTTAGCGACCGGTGGGTGGGAGCATCCAACTCCTCGTGATCCGGTGGACTCTGGGGTGTATCGCTATCCGTGGTCGTGCTTCTCCTCTACCGCACCGTGGCCGCGATTGTATGAGCTGCTCAACAGAGTGTCAAGGCCGCTTGCCGGTACATTTTCCGCCCCCCGGGCGACTATGCTCTGTGAGTGGAGGATCGTTCTAGTACCTTATTCCTGTTGCCATGACTCGACGAATGCGGCAACATGGATTAAATAGATCATGATTGCTCCCGATCATTCAACCCGAACGAATTCAGCGCCGGTCGAAGCTCTTCATGGTATCGCTATTCGCCGCCCTGCGTGGCCACCGGAGGACACTATGTGGACTCGTAGACGTTTTCTGAAGGCTCTCGGCGCACTGCCGCTCGCAGGATTTGCCGGGGCTATCCCGACTTTGTGGGGCGATCAACGGCTGACCCACGCTGCCGATGGGGATCTGACATTCAGCGACGGGGGACAGACCGACTTCGGGGACTGGCGAACCGATGTGGCGATATCGCCAGCTCTCTGGCAGCCTGGCACGATCGTCCACGTCGACCTGTTCCTACACCTCGCCCCCAGCTACATAGCCTCGATGGTGGGCGCGGGCTACGCGGTCGACACGGTGCTGATGCTGGCTACCTCGGAGCGCTGCTTCGATCCGAGTGGGTGGCTGCGGTTGCCGGGGGACGAGAGGATGTCGACCCTGCTGACCCCCGCCGGTCTCGCGATAGAGGGTGGAAACAGCGGAGCGATCAGCAAGAGCCTCGGTTCCCGATTCAGGAACCCCGTAGACCAATTGAAACGGGTTGCCGTCGCCGATCTGCAGAAGAGCGATTCCTCTCAGTACGCGCACTATGTTATGGATCTCCAGCTGCCGGCCGACACCCCGCCTGGGATCTACCGGCTTCGCTTCGATTTCGGAGTGGTGGCGAGCAGGCGCTATTACAGTCTGAACGCCGAGGGCTTCGCCAACCGCCCGAGGTTCCCCGCTGGCAAATCGATGGTCTACTCGCCCCCAATACCCTGCAACGGCCTGGACCAGAACGGGAATCCCGTGGACGCCACCCAGGTCTCGCGTCGACTGTACTGGGTGCTGCTGGGCCAGTACAACTCCAACGGATACAGCGGGGTGGTGGCGGACGAGGATCAGGGTCACTTTGCGCTGTCGGACAGGAACATCATCCCCGACGAGGTGATACTTCCCCTTTACGACGGCGGGGGCAACAGGTTGAGTTACAGCCTCGAGCCCGATTTTCGGGCCGACGTCATCGACGAACTGCGCAACATCCCCTGGAACTTCTCATCCGGCGAGCTGTCCATCCAGGTGACCGACCCGTCGGGCGAGACAACCGACCTTGGCACCCTCCCATTCCTGGACAAGAAGGGGCATAACCCCACCACCAGGAACCCCAAGTTCACCTCCTGGAAGCCCACCGGGTATGGGCGTTACACGGTGGTCGCGAAGGGGTGGATCGCCGATCGCTGGGGCAACAGATATCAGGGCGGAGGCAGCTATCACTTCTGGATCGCCAAGCGGATGACGATGGCCACGGCCACCTTCCAGGGTCAGGCCTACCCCGTCGGCACCAAGTATGGCCGAGATATCGGCTTCGCCCCGACAGTGCCTGCCGACGTCACCATCACGGCAACCCTCTACCCCAATTCGAGTTCGGAGCCTTCTGCAGTGAAGACTTTGACGTACAGCGGCAAGGCAACTCCGGGCGGCATTTTCGGGGTCGCTCAGGGGATGAAACCGTTCACCCTGGACACGCCGGGGGAGTACCATGCCCACACCCTGGCCACCTACACAGATGCGGATAACCACCTGTGGGTCTGCAGCATGCGTCACGCCGGTGTCGTTTACCCTCCGGATAGCAATCTGATTGCCCACGGCAAGATGGTGAAGGTTGGGAATGCCCTGGTGGAGCGGGGTGACACCAATATCGAGGGTTTCGTGCAGCCGAACGACGGCTTCCGCAACCTGGACCACATCAATTTCCCCTACAACGCAGGCGACCTGCTGCTGATCGCCAGCGAGGGGGATGGGGCCAACAAGATCGAGCCGGTGATGACCTACGAGATCAAGGACAGCGGGCAGAAATACGATCCCAGATTGCAGCCGATCGGCAACACAAACGTGCGGATCGTCACCTCCAACGGGATGTCGCCGCACCTCTACCCGGAGTACATCACCGACCTGGCCTACTACTATGGAGCAGGACCCCGACCCGGCTTCATGTCGCGATTCCTGGTGGGGGAGGATGGGGTGCGCGCCCCCTACTGGCCCACCAGCGCCACGAACTTCGGCGGGCAGTTCGGCACCACCGCCAATGGGGACATGCCCGGCACCATATATCGGCTACTGGGCGGGGTGGTGTTGCGGCCCAAGGAACAGACCCCGCTCTACGCCGGATACATCGCCTCGGCCTTCATCTTGCCGAAAGGCAGCAACAACAACCGGGTCATAGCGCCCGGCTCCGAGGATCTGCTGGGGGCCGACGGGCAGCGCTTCCGAGTCTTCCTGGTGTCGCTACGACCCGGCATGGTGTACGAGCCGGGGACGGCATTCGCACCGGTCTTCCAGATCGATCCGATACTGCCTATCCACATCCACTGTGCCCTCAAGGACCCCGATGGCAACGTGGTGAAGGAGTGGGACGGCAATGGTGATGGCTTCGGCTACTTCGTGGGGGCCGACAGGGTCACCCTGGACCGTCCGGGTCTCTGGATCTACACGGTGCAGTCGGACTGGCAGGGATATCCGGGTCACGTGCCGGGGCTGCCGGATGAGGGCGGCCACATCTACGTGATCGACAAGCCGCAGCCGGCCGGAAGGGCCGGATTGAAGCTGGCGCTCAAGAACCAGCAGAGCTTCAAGGTGGAGGACGGACTCACCATAGACGGTTTCAGCAACGCGGACGAGGTCTACTTCGCGGCGGTGACCCCGGGCTGCGTCGTCGATCAGGGGCAGCTCTCGGTGGATGGCGGCCGCTTCGTGTACAAGTTCGATCCCGCCGCGATCCACCAGCGGGTGCCGATCTACGACACGCAGAACCTACGTAACGGCAAGTTGGAGTTGGGAAGGATCATCCACCTGACCTTCTTCGCTCGGCAGAAGGCGGCGGACGGCACCCCGTACTACGCCTTCGCCAGGGTCATCTTCCGGGGGAATAGCGCGATATACAGTAGTTAGCCCTCCGCCACACTGGTTTCGATGTGTAGGGCGGGGCGCTCTGCCCCGCCGCCCGGTGATCAGGCGGGGAGGGGGCGGCGGCGCACAGGGCGCCGCCCTACATTTCAGGATCACTGTGGCGGTGTACTACCCCTTAACCGAGTGCTGAGTGCTGGGTTCTAGGCGGTGAGCGCTGGGAGCGCCACGTCTCGCCCGCCTAGCGTTGCCGGCCAAAGGCCGGCTGCGGGCCGGAGGCCCGCGCTCCCAGCAGTAGCTCTCTCGTTTCGTTGCACAAGGAGGGGCAGCTAGAGATCGCACCCGGCTTCATGTTTCGATTCGGGTGTGGATGGTGGGAATGACCTTTGCGTGAAGGAGTTGGATCCGAAGGCTGAGGTCTACATAGGTGCGGGAAAGGCCCTTCGGGGGCGAGAACCACAAGTGGTGGGTTCTGGCGACGGTCGACATCGGAATCCTGATGGCGACCCTGGACGCCAGCATCGTCAACATCGCCTTGCCCACCATCCTGGAGGACCTTCGCACCAACCTGGTGTTCGTCGAGTGGGTGCTCGAGGCCTACCTGCTCGCGATCACCGTCCTTCTGCTCCCTATCGGCCGTCTGTCCGACATCGCCGGCCGCAAGAAGGTGTACACCGCCGGTTTTGGGATTTTCATCCTGGGGTCGGGCCTCTCCGGCTTTTCGCGAAGTGCGGAGGAGTTGATAGCCTTCCGTGTGCTTCAGGCGGTCGGAGCCGCCATGCTGCTGGCGAACGGCTTTGCCATCGTCACCGCGGTCTTTCCAGCCTACCAGCGAGGCACGGCCCTGGGGATCAACGGCACGGTGGTGGCCACCGGCTTCGCCCTGGGGCCGACGATCGGCGGTCTCCTTATCGACTCCCTGGGGTGGCCCTGGATCTTCTACGTGAACGTGCCCATCGGGATCATCGGCACGGCGGCAGCTTGGATGATCCTGAACGAGCCTATCCTCTCCGGTGATCGGCGAGGGCGGAGGCGTCAGCGTTTCGACTTTGCCGGCGCCGCCACTTCGATCCTGGGCCTTCTATCTCTGCTCTTTGCCCTGACCCTAGGCCCTGAGAACGGCTGGAGTTCCTTTCTGGTGCTGCTGTTGTTTGGCCTGTTCGTCCTCTTCATGGCCGCCTTTTTCTTTCTCGAGTCGCGACTGTTGGATCCGCTGGTGGAGCTATCGCTCTTTCGGCGGCGGACCTTCACCGCCGGCAATGTGGCCGGGACCATGGCATTCCTTGCCATCTCCGCCAACGCTTTCTTGATGCCCTTCTACCTGCAGTTGGTTCTGGGCTACACTCCTCTGCAGGCCGGCCTTCTGTTGACCCCGACGGCGCTGGTGCTGGCCATCGTGTCGCCCCTCAGTGGGTGGGTCTCGGACCGTATTGGGGCGCGCATTCTCTCGTCGGTGGGGTTGGCGATAAACGGCCTCGCCCTCTACCTCCTGGGCAGCCTGACCGTCGAGGAGAGCTACGTCAGAGTGCTGTACTGGTTGCTGCTGTTGGGCTTCGGCCAGGGAATGTTCCAGGCCCCTAACAACAGCTCTGTAATGGGGGATGTGCCCAGGGACAAACTCGGCGTCGGGTCGGGGATCCTCTCCATGGTACGGAACCTCGGGCAGGTGGTGGGTCTGGCCATCAGCGCCTCCTTCCTGCTCAGCAGCCTGTCGACGGTGGGTGGAACCGCGGCCCTGGGGGCACTGGAACTTGGGGGGATCAGCGGGCAAGCGAATCCGGAGCTGCTGGCGGCTTTCATGGCGGGATTTCACGATGCCTACCTGGCTGCCACCGGGTTCGCCGCGTTGGGTGTCCTGGCTTCGCTGGTGCGGTCCTCGAGGATGGCGCCTCCCGTCAGTCTGGTGGAGAGACGGGAACCCACTACCGAACAGCCGCGCTAAGTCAATAGCTCTTCCAGCCTCCGGCGATTGAAGCCGACAACCACCTCGTCGTCGATCTTTATCACGGGGGTGGTCATGTAACCCAGTTCGGCCAGCTCCTGTATGGCGCTTTCGTCTTTCAATACATCCCTCTCGACGTAGGGTATGCCCTTCTGTGAAAGGAACTCTTTCACCCTATCGCAGAACATTCAACCCGCCGTCTGGATGTACACTATCACCTGCTTTGCCATAGCTTTCCCCTTTCAGCTCAGGAGTGATGTTGTGGAATCGACCGCTCACCCCGTCACGGGCAGGGTGAAGCAGAATGTTGAGCCTCTATCCGGCTCGCTCTCCGCCCAGATGCGCCCGCCGTGGGCCTCAACCAGCATCCTGGTGATGTAGAGCCCCAGGCCCAAGCCCTCTTTTCTCTTGCTGCTCTTGGCCCTGTAGAACCGTTCGAACAGATGAGGCAGCTCCTCGCGGTCGATCCCGGCGCCGTGGTCGATCACCGAGATCTTCACCTCGTCTCCTCCCTCCTCCACCTTGACCTCGACGGTTCCGTCCGAATACTTCAAGGCATTGGAGAGAAGATTGGTCAGGATCCGCTCCAGGCGATCCGGATCGGCTAGAACTGTGGAGCGGAACTCCGGCATCTCGATGCTTATGCGGTCGGTCTCCATGAAGAGGGAGAAGCGCTGTTTCAGCTCGACCGCGAAGGATGCCACATCGAGGGGCAACCTTTCCAGGTGCAGCTGCCCCGATTCCAGCCGTGCCGAGTCTACCAGATCCTGGATCATCCGATTCATGCGGTGAGCCGCCGTGTAGATCGATTCCGCGCTCTGACGGACCATCTCCGGCCGATCCATCATCCGCTGGATGATCTGAGCGTTGCCCTGGACCACGGTGATGGGCGCTCGAAGGTCATGGGAGATCATGGAGAGGAATTCCTCCCGGCTCTGCTCCAGGTTTCGCAGCTCCGTTACGTCCCTGTAGATCAGGATCGCCATCTCCGCCTGGCCATGCTCGTCCAGCACCGCCCCGCTCCCGAAGACCACTCGCCGGCTGGAGCCGTCGGCTCGTACCACCGTCGCTTCCTCGTTAACCAGCTGCTCGCCCCGCAGCACTCGACTGATCGGCAGCAGTTCGGGTGGCAGTGGCTCGCCGTTGGATCCCAAGACCTGGGCGTGAGTAGAGTCGAATACCCTTAACACCGGTTCGTCGGGATCCCCGAAGATCTCGCATGCAGCGTCGTTCCGAAGCAGTATATGGCCTTCTCGGTCGACGATGATTACACCCTCGCGGAGGTTGCGCAGCAGGGCATTCATCTGCTCGAGCTGCTTCTCCGCCTGCGTGGCCGACTGCTGATTTCTCAGACCCGAGGCCAACAACTGCCTGTTGGCCTCCTTCAGTTGGCCGAGAAGCTGCTCTCGCTCGGCCTCGGCCTGTCGCTGCTCCGTGACGTCCCTACCCACGGCCACGGATCCGCTTACCCGACCCTCCTCGTCGTGCAGGGGGGCGGCATGCCAGATGATGATCCTGCGGCTACCGTCGGATGCGGTCTGCACTATCTCAATGTTGCGCACCACTTCGTTGCGCAACGCTGCTCGCTGCAGCGGCAGCTCCTCACTATCAAAGAGGGTGCCGTCCGGGTGGTACAGCCGGTAATGGCCGGGGTGCTCCTGGGAACTCAACCCTTTCTGGATGGTCATGCCCACCAGAGCCGAGTAGCTGGGGTTCATGTAGGTGGCGTGGCCCTGCGCGTCCGCCACGGTCACGGGGTCCAGCATGTTCTCCACCACCGCCTGCCAGCGGGCCTGTTCGAGCCGGGTTCGACGATTCGCCTCTTCGAGGTCGGCCAGCAAACGCTCCCTCTCCTGAGCCTGCCTCAGCTGCTCCATCAGGCGAGCTCGTTCCTCATCCGCCCGTTCAGACTCGGCGGTCGCTGTCGATTCCTGTTCCCGTCCATGGGGTTCGGCCGGCTCCTGCCGCATTATGAGATGGCCGATGAACGCCCCGGTTCGATCCAACACTGGGAAGACGCTGGAGTCCCAGCAGGCGATCGCACGTTCGGCTCCGCTTCCGAACTCGAAGGGGATACGCTCGGTGATCCATGGCTCCTGGCACTCCCGTACCTCTCGGAGTCGGTCTTCGAACTGCTCCGTCCAGTCTGGAATGGTCTCCACCGTGGGGCGACCGATCAGTTGATCCAGGGGTAGCCCGGTCTGTTTGGCAAATGCGTCGTTGGCGGCCAGTACGGCGAGGTTGGGATCGATGAAGGCTATACCGAGGGGCAAGCGAGAGAAAAGCGCGGAGAGCATTGCCGCAGCCGCATCGGTGGAGATGGAGCTCAGACCCCTGATGAGATCGTTGGTCTCCAAGTGCCTGCCTCATTTTCAGGGTGGATGGAGGGCGTTTCCCGATTGGTCGATCGGCATGAGCACGGCCAGAGCCCATCCAACGTCTAACAACATGTTACTCTCCAGCGAGTGTCTATCACAAGGATCTATTTCCACATTCTCCCATTTCCGGTGGCCGGTCACCATCGGACTTGCTGTAATATGGACTGTGCCTCAGATTAAGTTGCAAATACTGAATATCCAGAGGTGGCAGCAAGAAGCGCAGGAGGAGCGTATCAATGGATGGCAACGAAATCCGGCGTACCGCGGTGATCGGCTCGGGGACCATGGCGGCGGGGTTGGTCCAAATCCTTGCCCAGGCCGGGTGCCGCGTCTATCTCGTGGGGCGCAGCGACGGGTCGATGCAACGGTGCCTGCAACGTGTGCGGGATGGACTGCTTGCGCAGGTGAACAATGGGTTGCTGGGCGAGGGAGAGATTGGCCCCATATTGAGTCGCGTGGAGCCCACGACTTCGCTGGAGAGAGCTGCCTCGGACGTCCAGTTCGCCCTGGAGACGGTGATCGAGGATCTGGCGGTCAAGCAGCGGATCTTCGCCGATCTGGATCGCTTCTCTCCTCGGGATGCGCTGCTGGCGACCAACACGTCGGGGATGAGAGTGGGTGACATCGCTGAGCGGACCGAGCATCCCGATCGGGTGCTGGGCTCCCACTTTTTCTACCCACCGGCGGTGGTGCCCGTGGTGGAGGTGGGATACGGCCGCAAAACCTCGGACGACACGATCGAGACCGCCGTTGCTTTCTGGAAGCGGTGCGGCAAGGAGCCCGTGGTGGTCCGGAAGGATATTAACGGGTTCCTGGTCACCAGGATGCAGGCGGCACTGACCCGGGAGGCGATCTCGCTGGTGGAAAACGGGGTCGCGGGACCCGAGGATGTGGACCGCGCGCTCAAGTGGGGCTTCGGGCTGCGGATACCCCTCACCGGGATCCTGGAACAGCGGGATTGGGGCGGCCTGGACGTGCACATGGCGGCATCGGCCTCCATCTATCCCACCCTGGACGATACCAAGGGGCCCATGCCCCTCATCATCGAGAAGGTGGGCCGAGGGGAGACCGGCGCGAAGTCCGGCAAGGGTTTCTACGACTGGACGGGCAAGGACATCGAGGCCCTGCGGGTGAAGAGGCAGGAGCAGTTGCTCCGATTGGTGCAGGCGCTGAAGGAGATCACCGCCGACGACGAAGACTTGGTTGAGA